>JACFNM010000799.1 GCA_019454915.1 Chitinophagaceae bacterium | reverse complement strand
ACTTCCAATACCGATTTTGCAGTATTTGATGCGGGAAGTTCAGGTACTCCCGATGACGTAGTATTTAATTTGTCATCAGCGACAAATACGAATGAATGGTCAGGAGATATCTACGGATTCAAATTTGCAGCCTTATTAAAAGAAAGTCTTATTGATAAAAACGGACTTCACTTTAAAGGCCGTTTAAACACGCCTGACCTGGGCCCGATCAAGAAATCCGAATTCAAAATAACAGACTTCACTATCGGAACAGACCTGAAGGTGAAAACGGTGAAACTTGACCAGACAGGACTCCCGACGATAGATATTGCCGGATGGAAAGCTTCTATTGCTTCTTTACTCTTCAATGAAGACGGGTTTAAGTTAGGAGGCTCCATTACGGTTAGTGTCCCCAAATCAGGTGCTTCATCCATCAGTTTCTCAGATCTTGCGGTAGGAAAAGATGCGATGTACGGAGGTAAGTTTTCCTTACCGGAGAAAGGGATAAATATCTTCAACATTGTACAGTTGAAGTCGGGCAAATCTGCACTGTCCTTCGGACAAGTTTCCGGAATGCCGGGTGTATATAGGCTGGCAGGTTCAGGGAAAATAAAGTTTGATAAAATAGTTACGAAGGAAATAGAGATTTCGGCTTTTGAAGTGCATACTAATGGTAAACTTCTGGTGGATGTTCCCGTAAATTATTCTGCAAATCTGTCTGTAATGAACTTTGAGTTGCAGAGTGTTCAGTTTAACAGCACTGCATCAACACCATATATTTCCCTGCAGGGTGGACTGTCAGTTGAAGTACCTCTTGTAAAAATGTCTGTCGGCGATATCAAATTCACACCCAAAGCGAATGGCGGCGTAGATTATAATATCGGAAAAATATCAGCCTCGCTGGATGTGCCGGTGCTCAAGACTTCCATGGATATTGCTGTTAAAGACAACGGTTTTGCAGGTAAAGGCTCATTGGGCATACCGGGTACCCCTGTTGATGCAGGAATTGATATTCATTATTACAAGG
>JACFNM010000798.1 GCA_019454915.1 Chitinophagaceae bacterium | reverse complement strand
CGAGAATCCATTTTACTTTAGTAGCGGAAAAATAGGCGTCCAGTATCAATCCGGTTTTTTCTTTGATGACCTTATCGGCGCCTTTTGCTCTTAATGCGTCACAAAAAGAAGCCGTTCTCCTGTCCTGCCACACAATCGCATTATACACCGGCTTTCCCGTAGCTCTTTCCCATACCACCGTCGTCTCCCGCTGATTGGTAATCCCGATAGCGGCAATATGCTCGGTGCTTAACCCCGCTTTACTGATGGCTTCCGTTGCCACCCCTAACTGGGTACTCCATATTTCAGTGGGATCATGCTCCACCCAGCCCGGCTGCGGGAATATCTGTCTGAACTCTTTCTGCGCCACAGAAATGACCGCCCCGCTGTGATCAAAAATAATAGCCCGCGAACTGGTTGTACCCTGGTCTAATGCAAGTATATATTTAGACATGAATCATTCTTTTGGATTGAAGATAAATAAAATTAAAAGACAAACATGAAAGTTGTTTTTTACAAAATATCCATGCACCCGCCGCCGGCGTTTTAATAATTTAACAGGCATCAGGCTTTCCGCCCGTATCTTTGCACAAAATTCTGGCTTTTAATGACGCCTACAGAAATCTCCTACCTTACGTTCGGAATTGTGCTCTTATTAGCTCTGGCCTTCGATCTCGGATTAATGAGCAAGAAAAACGTTGCCATCACGATGAAGAAAGCACTTTACCAGACTTTCTTCTGGATAGTCCTATCCATCGCTTTTTGTATCTTTCTGTGGTTAGAGGACGGCTCAACCGTTGCTACAAAATTTTTCACCGCCTACCTGATGGAATGGTCGCTGAGCATTGATAACATCTTCGTTTTCATTTTAATTTTTACCTACTTAAAAGTAAAAGAATCAGATACGGGACGAACGCTGCTCATCGGTATCCTGCTGGCTATCGTCTTCCGCATGGTGTTTATTGCGCTCGGCATAGAACTGATAGAACGATTCCACCGGTTGCTGTATATTTTTGGCGCTATTCTCC
>JACFNM010000797.1 GCA_019454915.1 Chitinophagaceae bacterium | reverse complement strand
TAATATCTCTCATCCTTCTTGCCAGTGATGAGTTGGTTGACAATTTAATAGTTGGACAAATCGGATTACCGGTAGGTGTTCCCAGTCCCGTAGTAAACAAAATCAGTGTAGCGCCCGAAGCCGTTTTACCCGTTGTTGCTTCCACATCATTACCGGGGGTGCACACCAGACTCAGTCCGGGCTTACTCACCCGTTCGGTATAATCCAGTACGTCTGCCACAGGTGAGGTTCCTCCTTTCTTTGCCGCACCGGTTGATTTTATGGCATCGGTAATCAGTCCATCTCTGATATTGCCCGGTGAGGGGTTCATGTGAAAACCGGAGCCCACCATCTCTGCCATAGCGGCGTAATCTTTCATCAAGCGCATAAACTTACGTGCTGTAGCCTCATCCACCGACCGGTCTATCAACTCCTGCTCTGCGCCACAAAGTTCCGGAAACTCAGCCAATAAGATTTTGCCGCCCAGCGCCACCACCAGATCGGCACAATAACCCACGGCAGGATTAGCTGAAATACCGCTGAACCCATCGCTGCCTCCGCATTTCACCCCTATAACCAGTTCGGAAAGCGGAGCGGGTTTTCTCTCCATTTTATTCAGCTCCACCAGTCCTTCAAAGGTCTTACGGATGGCATCAGAGATCAACTGCTCCTCACTCTGTGATTTCTGCTGCTCAAAAATATACAGGGGCTTATCAAAATCCGGGTTGCGCTCTTTCAGATATTTCAGAAAGTCCTGCAGCTGCAAATTCTGGCATCCCAGACTCAGCACCGTCACTCCGCCCACATTGGGATTATCGGCATAAGCTGCCAACACCCTTCCCAGGGTTTCGGCATCCTGCCGGGTACCACCGCATCCTCCCTGGTGATTCAAAAACTTAATGCCGTCCACGTGCTTAAACAGCCTGAGCCCGGCGGGGTCTAACGACAACCCGTATATTTTTACGTCTTCCAGATTTTCGCCCTTTTTAAATGCATCCACCAGCGAGCGGGTGTAGGATTTATATTTA
>JACFNM010000796.1:324-1009 GCA_019454915.1 Chitinophagaceae bacterium | reverse complement strand
ATAAGCATAGATGGAAACAAATGGCTGTCCTGCTGGAGCGCCTGGCGATACCAGGTTAACCGTCATTTCTGCAACGGGTACCTCCACTGCGCGTATCAATTTCTGGGTCTTCATAAACCGGTAGGATACTGTCTGGAAGAATTCTGCCAGATCAAAGGGCGCGGAAGTGGCTTGCGAAACATCGGATGGGGTTGGCGTTAGCTCAGAAGTGAAAATTTGCTCCGCGCAAAAAGTGATCGTATCTTGATACGTTGGCCGGGTAGGGTACTCTACGACAATTTCACAAATTAACCGGCCATCCCGATTTGAAATAAGCTCCCACACATACTGGGTAACATTAATCTCAACCGTTTTGTGGCGGCTAAACTTTCCCCCATTATCGGCGTTGGTATTCTGGGTAACGATTGAAATTAAACCGAATACCGCCAGGAGGATACCCAGTGAAAAAACCCGGCGCTTCATGAACCTCACTTCTTGCTTGTCGCACGTCCTTTTATACGTTTCCAGACAGCCGTTGGCGCGGCCGGTGGAATATTCTTCAAAGTCTCTTTACTAAACGTGTATGCGGCGTCTTCGATCATGACCGTAGCGGGCGAATCCGGGAAGGTCGCTACCAGAGGTTCTCCGAAGTTGATCGACCGCATGAATTCCATCGGCAAATTTGGAATGACATATTCAATCGGCC
>JACFNM010000796.1:0-314 GCA_019454915.1 Chitinophagaceae bacterium | reverse complement strand
GGCGAAGAACTTTTTCTACCTGAGGCTGTTTAATCCCTGCATATTGGTGGATATGGTTTAAAACCGGATGAATTTTCTCGAGCGAATAGCCTAGCCTGTCGTAAATATTCAAAGCGCATACTGCTGAACGGATAGAAGCCATATCCGGCGCCATCATCATAAGAAGCTGGTCAGCCATATTCAGCATGTGGATAGTAATGTTGCTGAAATCGTGTGCGGTATCGATAATAATATATTCATATGAACTGCGCAGTGTACCCATCACTAGCTGCCAGATCTCATCTGTAAAGGTATCTGTTGCAATGGGATAGGCT
>JACFNM010000795.1 GCA_019454915.1 Chitinophagaceae bacterium | reverse complement strand
TTAACCTACAAAGGTCAAATACGAATAATATTCCTCGGTATGACCGGTCAACCCTTCCGGGCCCGGATAAGTTTGATTATGCTGAGTGGTATTATGGTCCTCAGTTACGCTCCTTAGCAGCTTACCAGGTTTCTATCCATTCGATGCCTGGATTTTTTAACCGGCTGAATGCAGGTATCAATTATCAATATTCAGAAGAAAGTCGTCATCAGCGTAAATTCAACAGCCTGAACCTTGATAACCGGTTTGAAAAAGTAAACAGTATCGGATATACGGTTACCCTTCAGAAAATAACCGCTACTCACAACCTGCGCCTCGGAACTGAAGGCCGTATTGAACGACTGAAATCAACGGCATTTCGTGAAACCATTAATACACATGAAAAGCAACCACTTGATACACGCTATCCTGACGGAAAGAATTCAATGCAGTTTTATGCACTGTATGCAACTCATACTTGGAAGGTAACGGATAAATGGATTCTAAATGACGGGCTTCGCTTTCAAACAACTCATCTGTATTCTGAATTTGTCAGCCGTGATTTTTTCCCCTTTCCGTTTACTGAATCCAGCCAGCGAAATTCAGCATTGACCGGAAGTATAGGAATTAATTTTCTACCTGAATCCGATTGGAAGATTTCAACATTGATTTCTACGGGATTCAGGGTTCCGAATGTTGACAATACCGGTAAAGTTTTTGATTCACAGCCCGGAGTGCTGATCGTTCCAAATCCGAATCTGAAACCTGAAAAAACATATAATGCAGATTTCTCGATTATTAAAATCTTCTTTGAAAAAATCAAATGGGAGAATACTGTTTTTTATACCTTTTACAGAAATGCTATTGTACTTGATCGATTCCAGTTTAGCGGAAACGACAGTGTCTTTTATGATGGTGAAATGAGTGGAGTCTTTGCCAGTCAGAATAAACGTAAAGCATTTATAACAGGATTTTCTTCTTCCCTGTTTGCAGAAATAACTTCCTCTTTTTCATTCAGGGGAACCCTTAGCT
>JACFNM010000197.1:5785-7798 GCA_019454915.1 Chitinophagaceae bacterium | reverse complement strand
CACAAACGGTTTGGCCTCAACAACACTCATGGTATTATTGGTAATCTTCCAGGTGTCGTTCAATCTCCTCAGCGGTTCTCCAACCCCAGGGAAATTAGAATAAATGGTTAAATCGGAGACATTCCCTTCCCAGGTACCCGAGGTCTCTTCCGAGGTGACCGTATTTATAGCGATTACTGTTCCATCTTCTTTAAACTGAAACTCCAGGTCGTCAAACTCCGGCTTTATATCCACATTGTCATCCGTGAAGGTATCCACTAACCATAACCCGCTCGTCATGGCGCTAATAATAAATTTCTTACCGAGGTCTTCCTGTATCTTCTTACACTGCACACCACCTATAGAAAATACGGTCAGGCAAACAAGGCTGTATACCAGTTGGGAAAACTTCATAAAATATTATTTAGATAAACCATATATCATTTTATACTTGTCAGTCAGATATTGGGTAAAATATCGTAACTGCAACGGCTCACCGGTTATTTTATTGCATAAGTCACTTCCGGTAAAGGTTTTACCGTACTGATACACATTATCCCTAAGCCATTGATGAACAAACAAATAATCTCCATTGCTAATCTGATGTTCCAATTGATCATGCTGCTTTTTCATGGCGGCAAAAAACTGAGCTGCATACAAACTTCCCAGACTATAGGTAGGAAAGTAGCCAAAGCTGCCATGACTCCAGTGGATATCCTGGAGGCATCCTCTCTTATCGTCCGGTATTTCTACGCCCAGCAAAGATCTATAAGATTCGTTCCAAAACCCGGGAATTTCTTCGGCGTTCAAAGTACCTTCTATCAGCTTTTTTTCCAGCCGGTACCGTATCATGATATGAAAATGATAGGTCAGTTCATCGGCTTCGGTGCGGATAAGAGAGGGCTTCACTCTATTGACCCCTGCAAATAACTGATGGGAAGTGAGGCTGTTTAACTGCGGAAAATACTTCTTAAATAGCGGCATATTATGCTCTAAAAAAGGCAGGCTCCTCCCAATACAGTTTTCCCAGAGCCGGCTCTGCGATTCGTGAATCGCCACCGAACAATATTCTCCCAAAGGCAGTCCATATTGCCGGACGGGCAACCCCTGCTCATACATGGCGTGTCCGCCTTCATGCAAACAACTCCAGGCCATGGAAGTGAAATCGTTTTCATCAATACGGGTGGTGACGCGGACGTCCAGGGGACTAAAGTTGGTGGTAAAGGGATGCTCCGAAATATCCTGTCTGCCTGCATCAAAATCAAAACCAACCTGCTTCAATAAATCAAGACCCAAATGCCATTGGGCGTCTTTATCGAAATGCTGAAAAAGAAAATGATCTTCCGGTTGCGGTTTCCCGGAAACGTCTGCAAGTATTTGACGCAACGGAGGTTCCAACTCTTTAAACATCGCATCCAGCCATTCCACGGAAGCGCCTTTTTCATATTCATTCAGGTGCGCATCATAGGGATGCTGATCGTAATCCAGTATGTCGGATTCTTTTCTTTTCAGGTTAATGAGGTCTTGCAGGCTTTTTTTGAAGACGGAAAAATCATTTTTCTTTCTCGCTTCTATCCACGCAAAATAGCTTCGGCTTGTACATTCAGACAGTTCGCGAACGAATTGGGGGCTGTACTTTTTATTCTTCCGGTAGTCTTCAAGGGTGTGTTCTGCATTTCGTCGCTGATCCGGATCCAGTCCGTCGGTAACGGTTAGATCTTCCAAAAGTTTACCGAGGTGGTCCTCTGCAAAAAGTGTATGCGCTATTTCACTAAGCGTAGCCATCTGCTGTGCCCGGAAATCCGCGCCTTTGGGAGGCAGATAGGTTTCCTGATCCCACTGTAACACCGCCAGTGCATATTTCACGTCTGCTATCTTGTGCATCTTCTGCACGTATTCATTATATCGTTCCTGAACTTTCATACTGTTGATCGCTTACTAATCTGCTTTTGCCGCCAAGGATTTCTTTCTTAGTGCTGTTTTGCGTGATTCCGTTTTTTTTCACCAGGTACCGAAGGTATTTATTTTGCCGCA
>JACFNM010000197.1:0-5771 GCA_019454915.1 Chitinophagaceae bacterium | reverse complement strand
TCCGTTCTTTTCATGAAAGTCAACATAAGTTGGCTGACTTAATGTTGCCTCATTATTTTCAGAAAGATAACGGGCAATATTATCAAGAGGAAGATTGCAGAAATTCTTTTCTGATTCTCTCTTTTTACCTTTTCCGTCAATTTTTTTCGCATAGGATATTTTACTTTTATATATACTTTATTTTCCCGTAGTTTTATTGCAAAATTGATCACGGTACCAAAATTAATTTAGCGCGGATGGAACAAAGTAAGTCATCTCTATTTGTAAAAGACGGCATCAATTATACCGGACCTTTCATCGCAATTTGTGCCTTATTTTTTTTGTGGGGAATCGCACATGGCATGCTGGATACGCTTGACAAGAATTTCCAGGAAATGCTCCATCTGAAAAAATGGCAATCCAGTTTTATACAGTTTTCGCTCTATGGCGCTTATTTCGGCATGGCCATTCCGGCGGGGTTGTTCATGAAAAAATACGGTTATAAGAAGGGCATCATTTTCGGGCTGATATTGTTTGCCGCAGGGGCCTTACTGGCGGCAGGTACCGCTCCGTTGGAATCCTTTATTTTATTTTTGATTTGTTTGCTGGTAATTGGCGCCGGGCTGGCTACGCTGGAAACTGCTGCTAATCCTTATACCACTAAATTAGGACCACCGGAAACAGGTGAACGCCGGATCAATTTTTCTCAGTCGTTTAATGGATTAGCCTGGGTAATCGGGCCTTTGATTGCGCTTTATGTATATGGCAACCAGAGTCATGTGGAAGGAGAAAAAATGATCTCCATTATTTTGCCTTTTGCTATCATTGGTCTGGTAGTATTGGGAGTAGCTTTCTTATTTATGCGTTTGAAATTACCCGAAATTACCGAAGAAGATGAAGAAGTAGCCCATGGTGGAGCGATAAGCAGCGGCGAGGAATATGAGTCCATTACTGATGTGAACGATCCGCGTTATATTTCCAAAAAGCCATTGTGGCAGAATCGGCATTTCAAGATGGGGTTTATTGCTCAGGCTTGTTATGTAGCGGCTCAAACCGGTGTATTCAGTTTTCTGATCAATTTTGTCACGGATCACGACATGCACCCGCGGTTTGACGTGAAGTATGCACCATACTTTTTATCGCTTGGATTTTTACTGTTTATGATAGGCAGAATTTCCGGGAGTGCGTTGATGAAATATTTTAAGCCCGCGAGGATGCTCGCTTTATATGCATTGATGATTTGCATTCTGCTTCCTGTTGTGGCCATCGAGTTTGGATGGGTGTCGTTGATTGCTCTCTATGCGGTTTTCTTTTTTATGTCACTGATGTTCCCAACTATTTTTGCGCTGGCAATCAAATCTTTGGGAAAGAATACCAAAGAGGGGTCTTCCTACCTCGTGATGGCGGTAGCGGGAGGCGCTATATTTCCTCCGCTAATGGGGTTGGTAGCGGATACTTATGGAATGAGGATCGGATTTCTTGTGCCGATTCCCTTGTTTGCCTTTATCCTGTATTATGCAGTAAATGGATACCATGTGAAGGCATAGCGTCAGGCGACGGAGAGAACAAAGCCATTGAAACATATGCAATAGCGGTCTGCAGCTTGAATGTAAAAACAAGGATAAATTACTTATCGGCACAAACAAGCCGGAGGAATTATCGGGAATTTTAATTCAAATGGGACAACTAAAAGAATGATAATGGGAAACCGGTCGCTGAGCCTTCCGAAAATCTTTAGCCGGACTGGGCTCTAATAGGCTTGCGCAAATAACACCCTTTTGTTGCTTGGCTTCCCGGTTAAAATGCATTTTCCGTTTTCTTCCGCCGCGTCGAGGGGGATACACCGTATTGTGGCTTTGGTCAACTCTTTGATTTTATCTTCTGTTTCCGGTGTGCCGTCCCAGTGTGCTGAAATGAAGCCTCCCTTCTTTTCCAGTGTACTGACAAAATCATCCCAGGAATCCACAGGAGTGATATGCTGTTCGCGAAAATCTTTCGCCTTGTCATACATCGCTTGTTGAATCTCCTGCAGCAGGTTAATGATCCGAACCGATAAGCCGTCCAGGCTAACGCTCATTTTTTCTTTGGTGTCGCGACGGGCGATTTCCACGGTATTGTTTTCAAGATCGCGTGCGCCGATGGCGATGCGTACGGGCACCCCTTGTTTCTCATACTCCGCAAATTTCCATCCCGGGCGGCTGTTGTCGCTATCATCGTACTTAACCCGCACTCCTTCTAATTTTAGTTCCTGAAGGATCGTCTTCACCTTTTCTGTGATAGCGGCTTTTTGTTCTTCTCCTTTGTGGATGGGAATAATCACCACCTGGTAAGGTGCAATTTTGGGAGGTAAAACAAGCCCGTCATCATCGCTGTGTGCCATCACCAGGGCGCCTATCAAACGGGTGGATACTCCCCATGAAGTAGCCCACACGTATTCCTGCTTGTTTTCCTTATTCAGAAATTGTACGTCGAAAGCTTTGGCGAAATTTTGCCCCAGAAAATGTGAAGTGCCCGCCTGGAGCGCTTTGCCATCCTGCATCAGCGCTTCGATGCAATAGGTATCCACCGCGCCGGCAAACCTTTCGTTGGGAGTCTTTACGCCTTTGATAACCGGCAACGCCATCCAGTTTTCAACAAAGTTGGCATACACATCCAGCATCTTCACGGTTTCCTCCACAGCTTCCTCTGCCGTGGAATGGGCGGTATGCCCTTCCTGCCATAGGAACTCGGCGGTACGCAGGAACAGCCGTGTGCGCATCTCCCACCTGACTACGTTGGCCCATTGGTTGATTAGAATGGGCAGGTCGCGGTAAGATTGTATCCAGGTTTTATAGGTATTCCAGATGATGGCCTCGCTGGTCGGCCGCACAATCAGTTCTTCTTCTAATTTGGCTTCGGGATCAACGATGAGCTTGCCTTTATTATCCGGATCAGATTTCAAACGGTAGTGCGTTACGATGGCGCACTCTTTTGCAAACCCTTCCGCATTCTTCTCTTCGGCTTCAAATAGGCTTTTGGGCACGAATAAAGGGAAATAGGCATTTACGTGACCGGTTTCCTTGAACATCCTGTCTAACTGGTCCCGCATATTTTCCCAAAGGGTAAACCCATAGGGCTTAATTACCATGCATCCCCGAACCGCAGAATAGTCTGCCAGCCCCCCCTTGATAATTAAATCGTTATACCATTGCGCGTAATCCAGCTGACGGGAGGTAATTTCTTTACTCATAATTATTTTTAATATGTACTTTTATTATACTGAATAGCGGGCAATTAATCTGCATCAGAAATGTTATAAGTATATACCCAACTATTTTAACTAGTTTAACAGTATATATTCTGGCAAATGTAGTAACTTCACGTTGTAATTTTTAAACCCATTGTATATGAAAAAGAGAATTTTACTTTTGGCGGCAGTAGTTGTTGGACTCAGTAGCTGCTCAACCATGTATAAGTCAGGACAGACGCCTGATGACCTGTATTATTCTCCTGCACCGCAGCAACGGGTGGCTTATGCTAACAATGACGATGATTATTATGATAATGGCGGCCAGGACGAGTACGTGAATGTGCAGACAGAACAGGATCGTTCCGCATACACCGGTGAAGATAATTATCTGAGGATGAAGGTGCGGAACCGTGGACTCTGGTCATCGTTGGATGATTACGGATATTATGGCTATATGGGTGGGATGTACTCTCCGTATTCGCCATATTATGGAAGTGGCTTTGGTTTAGGATTTGGATATAATCCTTATTCGTTTTATTCTCCTTACCCGTATTACGGTATGAGAATGGGACTGGGATACGGCGGTTTGTACAGCCCGTTTTATAACCCTTACTCGTTCTACTCACCCTATTCCTTTTACAGGCCTTATTCTTTCTATGACCCTTATTACTATGGAGGAATGGGAGGGCATTATTATCCCGGTTTAATTTCTACCAAGCCCATCACGCCGAGACCCGCAGGGTCTTATGCGCCAAGAAGGGATAACCTGAGAGGGTATGGTAACCGGAATAGCAACACCGAGTTGAACAGCAGCAGAAAGGGACCGGTAAGGGTGTTTAGAAATAACAATAACAACTACGTTAACCCGAATAGTTCTTCTTCAGGAAACACCAGTCCGCGCCGGACTTTTGATTCGAATAGTAACAGCCGGCCGACAAGGACTTTTGAATCGGGTAGCAACCGTTCAACCACGCCGAGTTATTCACCCAGTTCCAATTCCGGAAGCAGGAGTAGTGGCGGCGGCAGCGCTCCATCCCGTGCACCCGGCAGAGGGGGAAGATAGTGGGTATGGATTTTTAACAGAGAAGCGATTTTAAAATTGAATTTTTTAATACCAAAAGAGCGGCTTACCGCTCTTTTTATTATTTTTCGATTTCCATTAGTTTAAAAGAAGATTCAAGATGAGGTTTATTCTGATTACAGCAGGTCTTATGCTTTCGATGAATATATTATTGGCTCAGGAACCGTTGGACGCTGTCAGATATTCATGGCTCGCTGACCAGGGCACAGCAAGATCGCAGGGTATAGGAGGCGCTATGAATGCATTAGGAGGCGACATTAGCGCTTTAGCGACCAATCCGGCAGGAATAGGCGTATATAAGACGAGTGAATTTGTGTTGACACCAGGAATTAGTTTTAATAATACAAAGTCTTCCTACCGGAATGGCGGGGCCACGGATAGTAAAACGAGTTTTACGTATGGCCCGATTGGCGTGGTATGGGGTATCCCTTCCTATCGTGGAAACAGTAAGTGGAAAAATATGAGCGTGGGGCTGTCATTGAGCCAGGTAGCTAATTTTAATCAGAATATATACGTCACCGGGGACAATAACCAAAGTTCTTTTTCGGAAAAGTATTTGGACCAGTTGATTGCAGGAGGGGCTACCAACCCGGATGATGCGGTTTGGGATTATCCTTATGGAGCGAGCCTGGGGTTAAATACCTACCTCATTGATCCCGTATACGATAACGATGACAATTTTGTGGGATATGCCAGTAATGCAAGTGTAAGTACGGGATTGAAACAACAGCAAATCATCAATACCACCGGAGGTATTTCTTCCTTTAACATCGGCCTGGGGGGAAATTATAACGACGTGTTTTATATCGGCGGTTCCATCAACGTGTACACTTTACGGTATACGCGGAACAGCAGTTTCCGGGAATCAGACGCCACCAGTGAGACCAACAATGATTTCAATTATTTCCTGGCAGATGACTATCTGAGAACGGACGGCACGGGCATCAGTATTAACCTGGGTGTTATTGCCAGGCCGGTAGAAGCGCTCAGGATGGGGTTAAGCTTCCACAGTCCTTCATGGTACTCTTTTAAAGACACCTACTACTCTTCTCTTACTACGGATACGGAAGGCTATGCCGGTGTTCAGACGCAGAGTTCTTTGGATTTGAACGACGGATATGCGGGAGAATACACGTATCGTTATAGATCTCCGCTGAAGATTGGAGCAGGGATAGCCTATATATTCGGAACACAGGCTGACGTTAGCGCTCAAAAGGGATTTGTATCCGCTGATGTTGAATATGTGAACTATAGTTCTAATAATTTCAATACCATGGACCGGACGAACCAGGATGATAAAGATTATTTCACCGACCTGAATCGCACTCTGAACCGGGTGCTTAAGCCGGCCATGAATGTTCGCGTAGGTGGAGAGCTGAAGTTTGAAACGGTAATGGTAAGAGCCGGCCTGGGATATTATGGTAACCCCTACACCAATAGCTATTTTAATAATCAATCCGCCGATATGGTAAATGGAGGCCG
>JACFNM010000794.1 GCA_019454915.1 Chitinophagaceae bacterium | reverse complement strand
TCTTTAAGGAATAATGTTCCCGAAAGATAGTGACCGGCGGTAATTTTTACGGTTCCTCCTCCCGCCGCGGAACAGGCATCAATTGTCTGCTGAATAAAAGTAGTGTTTATGGTTTCCCCGTCTCCCTTTGCTCCAAAATCGGATACATACCATATCCTGTCTCTGTGATCAAAAGTATCCTGAGCCCGGATGACCGGGAAAAAACAGGAACAAATGATAATTAGCAGTAAACCGGGCAAATATTTCATATCATTATTTTTATAGACAGTTTTCTAAATCATATTGAGCATGCACAAGCTTTAATCGTTTTAACGTTGAATTGATGAAAGCCCCGACAGGCAAAAGCTAACGATTTTTATAAGGACTCTATTAAGTCCAATATTCTTTCGTTCATTTCCTTAATATAATTTGCTGAAGATGCATCGGGAATATAGGCTGCTTTTCGGGCAATACTGTTTGGCAATACGCCCCTCGCTTTTAATAATTCTTTTTCAGCATAATGAAATAGCTCCATATCCTGAAGAGAAAAGAATATTTGCGGCATCACCTTTTCGTACAGGCTGAAAGCTTTGTCTGCTTTCCCTCTCCGTCTGAACAAAAAGACCCTTTGTAAAATGTCTGCCACGGCCAGGCCGGGCATTACGCCTGAGATGCCAATGGGCGTCAGTTCCAGCATATACAAACCACCCCACCCCTCGAATAATCCTACTTTCCCTTCGGTTATTTTCAGAATTTGTTCAAATTTTGGTGCACACATGGGTTCTTCTAATTTCAGATACCTGAAGTTGGGATGCTGCTGATTCAGGCTTTTGATGAATGTCGGGCTGAGCGTAGAGCCGCCGGGATTGAAGTCCTGTATAAGGACCGGTGTTTCCGGAATTGATGAAAGGAAACCGGATAAGTAATCCATCAAAGAGGCTTCGGGCAGGTTGAATATCCGGGGCACAGCCAACGAGACTACATCTGCTCCCTGGTCTATATTTGCTTTTGCCAGGCGGATGGCCGTCCTTAACG
>JACFNM010000196.1 GCA_019454915.1 Chitinophagaceae bacterium | reverse complement strand
TAAAAACCACGCCGCGGGTGTTGGTCTCAATCCATTGTTGCATTGCATACAGGAAGCGAAGCGATGATTCCTGACCGAAGTTGTCCCGCATACCGCCATCCATCACGTCTATAATGGGATTGGAAGGCAGCCACACATTGGGTAATACATAGGGAAAAGTGGCATTGATTCGTAAAGCGGACAGCAGTCTTAGATTGTAAGGTTGCTGGTGCCTAAAAAAAGCAGCAAAGTCAACAGCATCGGGTTCGCTGCTGATGCCATTGTTCGTGTCCGGCCAATTGCGCATCATAAAACTGAGGGGTTGGGTACTAAAGATCATTTTTCGCCCGTCCCGCGTTATAGTGGCGTTAAATACCATTAACGGAACTCTCGCATTGCGCTCATCTTCCGCTATATCTCCCAGGGTGTAATTCAGTATTTTGCCCGTATTACGATTAAACTGTTCTTCAAAGGCGAAACCTCTGTCTTTTACGTATTTGAATGGGCCCGAGGAAAATTGCTGGGCTGGTGCAAACAGGTCACGCGTTACAAAAGTGGAGAATACCGCGTTTAGAATATCTTCTGAGATGTTATTTGCGTATTGATTGTCAGTTAACCTTACAGATTCACCTTTTTGTTGTAAACGAAATAGTTCGCGGTAATAAGTTGCACCCAACATACCACCGGAAGCCCCGTTGATGATAAAGGTCTTTCTCAATAGTTCTCCATCCATCATGCTGTCTAAGTGCTGCATTACGCGGAAGGTAAAAGTAGCCGACCGCGTGCCTCCCCCACTCACGTTTATGAGGTACAATAATGGCTTATCTTCTTTTTGCCGACTCTTCCAATTCTCCAGTACGGTTATCATGTGCTGTTTGTCGGCTTCCATTTTATCGAGGCTGCAGAGCTCCAGGATGTGTTCCCGGTCGTATTGAGGTCTTTGCCCGCGATTGGTGTAGTCTATGCCGTAGGCTTTATTACGGGGATCAATGATTTCTTTTTCAAACAAAACGTTTAGTCCTATACTCAGGATAATGATGATAGGGAATGCCCAGCTTTTTAACCAGTAGGTCAGAGCGCCGGACCCGGCAATAAGAACGGCAAAGAATACAAGGATGGCTCCGGCAGCAGGAAGAATGAACAAGGGCTTGTCCATTAGTAACCCAATCAACGCCAGGAAAAGAAAGGCCAGAATGATGGAGATAACAGCCGAAAAATGGTGACGTTTAAAAACGGTTTCAATAAACTCCTGTGAATAGTGTTCTACGTTACGCGGCTTTTTCAGTTTTAACCGCGTGTTAAAAAACCATTCTACATGAATAATCCCTTTGCCGTGAAAATGCCGTCCGCCTAATCCGAACCGGGCCGCAAATGCTTTAGGGTCCCTCAATACCGGCTCCATGGTACGCATCATTGACTTATCCGTTCTGAAAAAATACAAGAAAGAGATGACGATGGAAAAACTTAGTCCCGATAGAAAGCCGGTGACCAACAGCACCACTCTTTTCAGCGAAATGAGTTCATTATGAACATCATAGTAGATGCTCCGGGACAGATAGAAGATGAGAAACAATAACGGAATGCCCGCGTTATTGATGCAGTATTTTAGAAAAGGCTTGGAAGTGGTTGCCAGAAATTTAAACTGATTACTATGCAATATGAAGGTTGTAATGTTCCAGCTCATAATGAATACACCGGTAGCTACTCCCACAATCCCAATACTTAGCGCATTGACCTCACCTAAGTATTCGGGGGCGAGAAAAAGCGAATCGGCGCCGAAAGTGCTCATGAACTGACCGTTAATGGCGCTGACTAAAATGAACCAGAAAATCAGCAACAATTGATAGCGCCTGAAATGGAGCAGAAATAACTGAACGGGAAATGAGTAATAAAATCCCCTGATATAGGTTTTTATGGAGTATCCGCCAGCCATCAATGCAATATAATACTTTGATAGTTAACGCAAAAGAGCCATTTATAATATACACGAGCCATGTAATTATCTAATGTGGACTATTCATCCGTACAAATCTTTACCAGAACGGGAATCACGCTTTCATCTCTCCTATAAAACTGCCGCTATTTTCTTACTAAATAAAGAGACCAGACGAGTGAAACTAATAAAAGCATAGCTACAAATTGATGCAGCACCCCGAACCATATTAACGCAGTGGTTGAGGGAGAAAGAAGTACCGTACAAATGCCCAACGCCACCTGCAGTAAAACTAATAACAGAGGAATGAACCGGGTCTTCTGCATCCATTCAGATAAATTCTGATTATACACCTTAATGTACCATAAAACAACGCAGAGCGTGATCAGATATGCCAGTCCGCGATGAATGAAGTGCACCATATAGGGGTTGTTCACCAAATTGGGAATCCCCCGGTCGTTGAAGAGCGAAGCGGGAAACCATTCTCCATTGATAGTTGGCCAGGTAGGCGCCACAGTAGCGGCCCGGAGTCCGGCCATGAATCCGCCGTAACAGAGTTGAAAGAATAACAGGATGAGCAAAAATATCGTAAACTTCCTGACTCCAGGGCTGTGGGAAACCTCCCCGTCAGGCACCAGCAGCCGCAGCGCAAACCATAAGGTATAAACGAGTAATCCCAACGCTGCAACAAAGTGGGTGGTCAATTCCACGTGCCCTACAAAATATTTTTCCGGAACCAGGCCGCTCTTCACCATTAGCCAGCCGATGGCGCCCTGAAGGGCGCCGAATAAGAACAGAATAATCAGCGGAATGATCATCTCCTGCTTAAATTTTTTCCTGACTATAAACCAGGCAAATCCGACGAGGAAAACTACACCTAATAATCTCGCCCACACGCGATGGAACCATTCCCAAAAAAATATGAATTTGAAATCGGAGAGAGAAAAGCCGGAGTGAATATATTTAAACTGATCGGTTTGCTTATACTTGTCAAATTCTAATTGCCACGCTGCATCTCCTATGGGAGGCAACGTTCCGGTAATTGGTTTCCATTCGGTAATGGAAAGCCCTGATTCCGTTAAACGCGTGATACCTCCAATCAATACCTGAATCATGATCATGCCCACACCTGTTAACAGCCACCAGGCTACCGCCCGGTTGGAAGAGGATGAAAGTGATTTGTTCATGTGTGCAAAAGTATTGTAGAATAATTTATCCTTAACATTGCAGTACGAATATATGTTACAGGTATGTTTTCAGGAAAAAGTAGCGGAAGCCGGCTGTGATGAGGCCGGCCGGGGCTGCTTGGCCGGGCCCGTATTTGCCGCCGCGGTTATCTTGTCCAGGAACTTCTTTCATCCCCTGTTAAATGATTCGAAGAAACTGACGGCTTCCCGGCGTTATGCATTGAGGTCTTATATTGAAAGCCATGCAGTTGCCTGGAGTGTAGCCAGTGTAGACCACGAAGAGATTGACCGTATCAACATATTGAATGCCGCTTTTAAGGCCATGCACCTTGCTTTGGATGGATTGTCTGTCAGACCGCGATTGTTATTGATTGACGGGAATCGTTTTCAGCCCTACGGAGATATACCTCATCGTTGTGAAGTGAAAGGAGATGCCCGCTTTTCGTCCATAGCCGCGGCCAGCATTTTGGCAAAGACCTACCGGGATGAGTATATGGAGAGGCTGCATAGAGAATTCCCACAATATCATTGGGATGCAAATAAAGGTTATGGTACGATAAGTCACCGCCAATCCATTCAGTCCTATGGCCTGAGCCCTTACCACCGCAGAAGTTTTCAATGCGCCCCTGTTTAGCTGAAGCTATGGGGTCAGAAATATTGCCGGGCAGGATTTAATTACTCTTTTCGCTTACATTTGACGCGCTCCATGACGTCTTTTTTTGTCTCATATCGCCAATCTCAAATTCATTACCTTCAGTGGGGTTTCGGAAAGGAATACCTGCTCTGTCTGCATGGTTTTGGAGAATCCGCTGCAAGCTTTGCCGGGCTTGCAGAACAGTTGAAAGAGAAATACACCATCATTGCTTTAGATATGCCACTCCATGGGAAGACGGTCTGGAACGAGGGATTATTATGTACCATTACGGATATACGGGATATAATAGAGAAAATCCCCGGAATTGCGGGTAATTCGTTTTTTTTGGCGGGCTTCAGTATGGGAGGAAGGGTGGCGCTCGGATTGTATGAAGAGATACCGCAACGAATCCGGAGATTAATTTTACTGGCTCCGGACGGACTAAAAATGAATTTCTGGTATTGGCTGGCTACGCAGACGTTTTATGGTAATCGCTTGCTTAGATATTTTATGGATAAGCCACGCATTTTTTTTATCGGAACCCGGGCTCTTAAAAAAATCAGGCTCATCAATATGGGTATCTATAACTATGTTCACCAGTATCTTAAAGCGGAGGAAAAACGGGAGCAGTTGTACGCCATCTGGACAACTATGCGAAAAATCAGACCGGATGTGGGCGTCATAAAAACGCTGATTCGAAATAATAATACGCAGGTTTTGTTAATTTACGGCAGATACGACCGGGTAATACGGCCGGTAACGGGTATGCGTCTTAAGAAAGGAATAGTGCCGTATTGTAAACTTCGTGTTTTACATTGCGGACACCGGTTGTTGCAGGAAAAGAATTTGCCTGTTATAGCAGGCTTAATGTGTTAGTCTTATTTTTTGACTGTTTTACATGATTGTTTTTGCCATTGGTCTGGTTTTACTCGGAATGTACTTTTTCCTGATTCGCTTCTATCACAGGAGTTGGAAAAGGGTGCCTGCGTTTAGCATAGAGGCAATAGATGACTTCTTCCCCTCAGAAAAGATATCTGTGATTGTTCCGGCGCGCAATGAAGAAGAAGTAATTGAACTGTGCATTCAATCTTTATTGCAGCAATCTTATCCGAAAGAGTTGTTGGAGATTATTATAGCAGATGATCACTCCACCGATGGTACGGCCGAAATAGTAAGGCGATACCAGGAACAAGGCGTCCAATTATTATCGTTAAAGAATCAGGCAACCGGTGTTCGGCCGGTTAGAACTGCTTATAAAAAGATGGCGATTACCGCTGCTATCAGGCAATCGTCCGGGAGCCTGGTCATCACAACCGATGCCGATTGTACATTTCCTGAAGATTGGGTTAAGACGGTTGCCGCTTTTCATCAGTATAGTAAAGCAGTCTTTATTGTGTCGCCGGTCAGGATGCGCCCGGATTCTACCGTACTTTCAGTTTTTCAGAGTATGGATTTTACGATTCTGCAGGGGATTACGGCAGCGTCTGTTTATGTGAGATTTCATAAAATGTGTAACGGGGCTAATCTCGCGTATGAAAAAACTGCCTTTTGGGGAGTGAGTGGTTTTGATAATATTGACCATATTGCATCGGGGGATGATATGCTGCTGATGGAAAAAATAGCCGACAAATATCCGGATGGGATAGCCTATTTACATTCCACAGAGGCCATGGTTGAAACCCGTCCCGTGGCCACCTGGAAAGATTTCTTCAACCAGAGAATCCGGTGGGCAAGTAAGACAAGAATATATAAGGATAAGCGATTAACCTGGGTGATGGCGCTAATCTACCTGGTTAACCTGGGACTTTTTATTTTGCTGACAGGATCGGTTTTTCAGCTTAACCGGCTCCTGTTTTTTGTTGTGGGGCTTATTATCAAGGTGTTGATTGAATGGAGATTTGTGAAAGAGGTGTCAACTTATTTTAACCTGTCGGGATGGATGAAATGGTTTCCGGTATTTCAACCGCTGCATATTGTCTATACGGTGGTCGCCGGCTTTTTGGGTTTGATAGGAAGGTATGAGTGGAAAGGAAGGAGGGTGAGGTGAGGAATGGGAGAATGTGGGAATGTGATAATTTGAAAACCTGCCAGCCGGCAGGCTGGTTTGAAAATGGGGGAGGGGGAATGTGAGAGATGTGAGAAATGTGAGAAATGTGAGGGAATTTGACAATTAGATTCTGGTGTAGATGGCTTTAATTCTGATGGAAGAAATTTGTATTTTACGTTGTGCAAAAGAAATCTTTTTCATTTTCAAGACAGGCATGGCAGAGGCTTTTGAAAAATAAGGGCGCTGTCTTTGGATTGGGGATTATTTCTCTGGCGATACTCGTTGCTGTGTTTGCTTATTGGATTGCCCCGGATCATTCGCCTGATGCCAACAGGATGGTGATAGAGATTGGCGGCCGAAAGCCTGGTTTTCGAATGTCGTTTTATTTAGCGCCTAAGGAAAAGACGATCCATCGTGTAGGATTTTGGGGAAGGTTATTAAGCGGTCAGGAAGATTTTTATCATTATATCCCTATCCAATCCTGGGAGCAAAAAGGGGATAGCATAATCGTTCAGCGATATATTGACGAGGGCATTACGGAACCTCACGCATATTATGCTCCCTCACTACAGAAAGATGGGCAGGTGGTGACGAAGAAGACCTTCTGGTTGGGTACCGATAAGTTTGGAAGGGATATATTGAGCCGTTTAATTATCGGGGTGAGGATAAGTTTAGCCGTTGGATTGATTGCTGTTACAATTTCGCTGTCTATTGGTATAGTACTTGGGTTGTTGGCGGGGTATTACGGAGGGAAGACGGATGCAGCTATTATGTGGCTGATAAACGTTGTCTGGAGCATCCCTGCCCTGTTGCTGGTATTTGCGATAACGCTGGCGCTCGGCAAAGGCTTCTGGCAGGTATTCATAGCGGTAGGATTAACGCTATGGGTAAGTACGGCGCGTATTATAAGAACCCAAACCTTAAGTATACGGGAGTTGCAATATGTGGAGGCGGCAAGGGCTTTAGGGTTTGGCAGCGGCTATATCATTTTTCGTCAGATACTTCCCAATGTGATGGGACCGGTTATGGTTATGGCAGCGGCTAACTTTGCTTCAGCGATAATTATAGAGGCCGGACTGAGTTTTTTGGGAGTAGGCGTTCAACCACCACAACCCAGTTGGGGGCTGATGATTAAAGAGAATTACAATTTTATTATCACCCATAATCCTTTGTTGGCCATTTCACCGGGTATATGTATCATGTTGTTGGTGCTGGCTTTTAATCTATTAGGCAATGGCTTGAGGGATGCTCTGGATGTGCGGAGTGAAAAGTAAAAGAAAAGATCAGCTTACCTGTACATTTCGGTTAAAACTTTCCTCTAAGGAAATCAGCGTTTCAGTTCTTTCAATACCTTTTATCTTTTGAAGTCCGTCATGAAGCACCTGTCTTAATTGGGTAATATCACGACAAACTACTTCGATAAACATACTATAATTACCCGTGGTATAATTGAGCCGAACGATTTCCGGAATTTTCCTGAGTTCTTTGGCTACCGTATCGTACAGGGAACTTTTTTCAAGGTAGATGCCAATAAAGGCCGTGATGTCGTAACCGAGTTCCTTCAGGTTCACGTTGAGCCGCGTACCTTTTACGATACCGCTTTCCTGTAATTTTTTAATTCGCACGTGGATTGTTCCGCCCGAAACAGACAGGTTTTTACCCAGGTCAGCATAGGAGATGCCAGCATCTTCCATCATCGCTGAAATTATTTGCAGGTCTAATTTATCCAAGATCATTTTTGAAGCCATGGTATCCCAATTTACTTAGATAATATCAGAATGTATTCAAATAGTCCGGAAAAAATAAAAATTCTTATAAAGGGATATTTGCGGGTTAGGCCTACTTTTTACCTAACTCCATTCTTCCCATTTCTTTTCATTCTTCTTATAGACCCGTGCCGCTATGATGATACTGATTTCATACAGTAAAATAAGCGGTATAACCACCACCACCTGACTGCCCCAGTCGGGTGAAGGCGTTATAATGGCGGCCAGCACCAGGAGCGCCACGTAGGCGTATTTTCTATAGGTTCTCAGGAAGCCG
>JACFNM010000793.1 GCA_019454915.1 Chitinophagaceae bacterium | reverse complement strand
CCTTAATTCTTCCCGGCTATATACAGATCCGGAAGGATTACAGGGAGAAGAAAACAGAAATAGTTTGGATTTGGACGTAATGGCCGCTTCTAATTGCGCCGGCGTAATCTTATAGTCACTTTCTATGGAAGACTGTACAAAAACCGGTTTCCCGTCTGCCAGCCGTACCAGTTCCGAATACGTAACCCAATAGGGCGTTGGGATGATTACCTCGTCTCCCGTGTCCACCATTGCAAGGATAACGTTGGCCAGGCTTTGCTTGGCTCCGGTGGAAGCAATGATATTTTCCGGTTTGTAGTCAAGGTTATTGTCGCGTTTCAACTTCGTGCACACCGCTTCACGCAATTCGGCATAGCCGGCAACGGGCGTATAATGACTATAATTATCGTCTATAGCTTTTTTTGCATACTGCTTAACGTGTTCGGGTGTGTTAAAATCGGGTTCACCCAGGCTCAGATCAATCACATCAATTCCTTTCGCTCTTAATTCCCTGCCAAGTTTGGCCATCTTCAGGGTCTCGGGTTCATTAAATTTCTGTAGTCTTGAAGATAATTTCATCCTTTTTGTTTTTTATATTTTTCCAAAGAAATACTTTTTTACATACCGTAACCGTAAGCGCAGTAAGTCCTTAATGGAACTGCTCCGCCACCGGCATACCTCACCCCGGGAATGCAAAAAAGCCAGCAAACCTACATCAAAATGATGATTCTGACTACAGCAAAATTATATATACTGATTGATTATATTTTCGAGCCATTCCTGCCGTCCACTGGTTTGAACCGGCTCTCCGTTTTCCGCGGCAAAATTTCGCAGATCTTCAAGTTTTAACCTGCCTTCTTCAAACGCTTTACCCTTGCCACTGTCAAAGGAAGCGTACCGTTCCTTTCTGAACTTCTTATAAGCAGATTTTTGCAAAATATTGTCTGCAACGACCAATGCCCGTGCAAAAGCATCCATACCACCAATATGGGCGTAAAAGATGTCCTCCAAATCGGTAGAATTTCTTCTGGTCTTG
>JACFNM010000195.1 GCA_019454915.1 Chitinophagaceae bacterium | reverse complement strand
AGACTTTCAAAGAACTATCAGCCGATGCGGCTTAAATTAATTATTCTATAAAATTAAAATGATGATGCATAGAATTATTTTATTGGTGGCTATTCTGTTTTCCGTTGGCCAGGTGGCCGGACAGAGTGGTTCGGCAAGGATGGTCAACTGGACCTTTGCATCCAAAAAGATAGCCGATGATACTTATGAGGTCCGATTCTTAGCTGACATAAATGGTAAATTTCATATGTATGCGCAGGATGTGGGTGTAGAGGGTCCGGTAGCTACCACTTTTACCTTTCATCGTAACCCGCTCCTGGATTTTAACGGCAAGGTGAAAGAAGTGGGGAAAGTGGTAAGAAAATATGAAGATGTCTGGGGTGGTGATGTGAACTATTTCGAAAACAAGGTGGAGTTTGTTCAGTTAATTAAACTGAAAAAGAAGATTAAAACCACGGTAGGTGGTACTGTTGAGTTCATGGTGTGTGACGACAAAGAATGTTTACCCCCCGCCGAGGTACCGTTTAAGATAAGCGTGGGAGGATAGGCTCCCAGAGTACTTGAGGTATTATTGGCCCGGTGCGGGTAATAAATATTTAGGGAAAAAAGGGGTTCAGGAAAAAAAAGAGGTTATATAAAAACTATATAACCTCTTTTCATTTCAGGTAAATGCGTTACAGCGCAATTTGTTTTTCCTGCATCATTTTGCGCAGGTTAATTAAGCCGTAGCGCATGCGACCCAAAGCAGTATTGATACTGCAGTTGGTTAAAGCGGCAATTTCTTTGAAGCTTAATTCTGCATAGTGTCTTAAAATAATTACTTCTCGCTGATCCTCGGGAAGCCGGTCGAGCATTTCCCGAACGCGTCCGTGGCTTTGACTTTGCATCATGCGACGGTCAACGCCATCTTCTGAAAAGTTAATCACTTCAAAAATGTCGCGATCATCGCTTGTTTTGATGGCCGGGGTTCTTTTCACCTTTCGGAAATGATCCACACACAGGTTGTGTGCGATACGCATTGCCCAGGGTAAAAACTTTCCTTCTTCCGTATAACGGCCACTACGAATAGTGTCAATCACACGGATAAACACATCCTGGAAGATGTCTTCAGCCAGGTACTTGTCTTTAACGAGAAGGAAAATGGACGTGTAAATCTTGTCCTTGTGGCGCACAATCAAATTTTCAAGTGCAGACGCATCTCCATTCATGAAGAGATGGATCAATTGCTGGTCAGGCAAATTGGTTAGGGATTTCATAAACTTCTACGGTTTTTAATGGTTGGGATTTTGATATCCCCAATAGCATAACAAGAGAAGTAGAAGTTAATACCAAATAGGCGGCATGATTTAAATTCTAGTTTCTTTCGTACGATATTGGGACTGCTAAAATATTGCTTTTTTTCATAAAACCAAATTTTAGTTAAATAATTTTTGATTAACAATTGAAAATCTTCGATAAGCAGCAAAATAAGAAATACAGCCTTGCTATAACAATAATACCATTTATTAAAGGCTCCCCGTTTGCATAATTTAAGAAAGAGCTAAACAATTTAGTATTAAATTTGAGGTTCTCTTATGACGACTATAACAAAGAAAAGAAGAAGCCGCGAGGCGATACCCGGCAATAATAATATTTTGATTAAGGGGGCGCGGGTACATAATCTGAAAGATATTACTGTTGAGATACCGAGGAATAAATTAGTAGTGGTTACGGGGGTTTCCGGTTCAGGTAAATCATCCCTGACCATTGATACGCTTTTCGCCGAAGGACAGCGGCGATATGCAGAGAGCCTGAGCGCTTATGCCAGGCAGTTTCTCAACCGGATGAACAAGCCGGATGTGGATTATATAAAGGGACTTTGTCCGGCTATCGCTATTGAACAGAAGGTGATAACAAGAACGCCCCGTTCTACAGTGGGCAGTATGACCGAGATTTATGATTATCTCAGGTTACTATATGCCAGGATAGGTAAAACGATTTCTCCGGTAAGTGGTGAAGAGGTTAAGAAGGATGACGTGCAGGACGTGATAAAGGCGATTACCGGGATACCCGCTGAATCGAAAGTGTTGATACTATCTGCCTTCACGTTGCAGGGGAAAAGAAATGTGCGGGAAGAATTGAATATCCTGTTACAAAAAGGATTCTCACGATTATATTTCATCCCGGAAGGGGAGAATGGTGAAATAGTGCGCATCGAAGACTTACTGGATGAAAAAGATTCGGCACTGAAAAAAAGATTTGATAAAAACAGAAAGGCCACCATTTATATATTGGTTGACCGGATTGTGGTGAAGGACTTTGATGAAGATGATTTGCACCGCCTGGCGGACTCCGTGGGCACGGCTTTTTTTGAGGGAGAAGGAGAAATGTTGCTGGAGGTAGATAGCAGCCGGATTATCCATTTCTCCAATAGATTTGAAAGGGACGGAATAAAATTTGAAGAGCCGGTACCCAACCTGTTTTCTTTTAACAACCCTTATGGAGCCTGTCCGGTCTGTGAAGGTTTTTCCCAGATACTGGGTATTGATGCCGACCTGGTGATCCCTAATCCGCGCCTGAGTGTTTATGAAGGCGGCGTAGCGCCCTGGAAAGGTGAAAAACTGGGTAAATGGAAAGACCAGTTTATCCGGGCAGCTAAACACACGGGGTTTCCCATTCATAAACCCATACAGGAACTGTCTTCCAAACAATACGACGAGTTATGGGAAGGGAATCCCTATGCCGGGGGAATCAATGACTTCTTTAAGGAGGTGGAACAAAATCTCTATAAAGTGCAGTATCGCGTTTTGATGTCCAGGTACAGAGGCAGGACACTTTGCCCCGAGTGTAAAGGCTACCGTTTACGTAAAGAAGCCTTATACGTGAAGGTAGGCGGAAAACATATTGGCGAATTGAGTGAAATGCAGGCTGATGAGTTGCAGCAATGGTTTGGGGAGTTAAGTCTGGCGGATTTTGAGAAGAAGATAGCCAAAAGGGTATTGATTGAAATCAAACAGCGGCTGCAGGTATTGCTGGACGTGGGTCTTGGTTATCTCACCCTGAGTCGGCTCGCCAATTCCCTGAGTGGAGGAGAGAGCCAGCGTATTCAGTTAACCCGGAGCCTGGGTTCCAATCTCACCAATTCGTTGTATATACTGGACGAGCCTTCCATAGGACTTCATTCGCGTGATACCCTCCGTCTCATTAAAGTATTGAAAGAGCTGAGAGATTTAAATAATACGGTTGTGGTGGTGGAACATGATGAAATGATGATGCGGGAAGCAGATTACATCATAGATATGGGCCCCCTGGCGAGTCATTTGGGAGGAGAAGTGATAGCAGAAGGAAATTATGAGGATATCATCGAGAATAAAAACAGCCTGACGGGTAAATACCTGAAAGGAGATTTGACCATTGACAAACCTGCCTTCCCCCGAAAATGGAAGAAGTCTGTTATTGTGGAAGGAGCCCGGCAAAATAATCTGAAAGATATAACCGTAGAGCTGCCGTTGAATGTGTTATGCGTCATAAGCGGTGTAAGCGGAAGCGGCAAGACCACACTTATTAAACAGATTGCGTATCCCGCTTTAAAAAAATTGAAGGGAGAGGCAGTGGATAAGGTGGGCAAATATGGGACGCTCAAAGGAGACCTGGAGTATATAACGCAAATTGAACTGGTGGACCAAAATCCAATAGGAAAGTCATCGCGAAGTAATCCGGTTACTTATATCAAAGCTTTTGACGAGATACGGGATCTGTTTGCCAAACAGCCCTTAAGTAAACTCAATGGGTTTCAGCCAAAGCATTTTTCGTTCAACGTGGAGGGAGGCCGGTGTGATACCTGTAAAGGAGAAGGAGAACAGGTGGTTGAAATGCAATTCCTCGCAGACGTTCACCTGGTGTGCGAAGTTTGTCACGGTAAGCGTTTTAAGGAGGAGGTACTGGAAGTAAAGTATAACGGCAAAAATATTCACGACGTGCTGGAAATGAGCGTGGATGAAGCCATTGATTTTTTCCATGAACAAAGAGATATCGTTGTAAAACTTCAGCCGCTGGCTGATGTTGGTCTGGGCTATATAAAACTTGGACAGTCCAGTGATACCCTGTCCGGAGGAGAAGCCCAGCGGGTGAAGCTGGCTTCCTTTTTAGGTAGAGGAAAGACATCACCACGCGCCCATCAGAACGGTACGGGCAGTACCCCCGGCGCGGGGTATATTCTTTTTATTTTTGACGAACCTACTACTGGCCTGCATTTTCATGATATCAATAAGTTGCTTGCTTCTTTCCGCGCATTGATAGAACAGGGACATTCCATCTGGGTCATTGAGCACAATATGGACGTCATAAAAAGAGCGGATTGGGTGATTGACCTGGGTCCGGAGGCGGGTGATGAAGGAGGGAACCTGGTATTTGCGGGCATACCGGATGATTTGAAGAAGGTAAAGCAAAGTTATACGGGGAGGTTTTTATGAGATCTCCAGCCTCGTAAAGACGGTATCTCTTATGTTGTTGTTGATGATGCCACCCTCATTACCTGCTCACAAACACCAACAACGGCATAAAAATGTACAAATTATAGACGTGATTCGCCACGTCCCCGTCAACTTTATACATAACTTCAACATTACCGTGCGGGGTTGTGGTGGCGAAGGGGTGTGCTCGATGAAGATAAGATGTTCTGCTTTGCGGGCATATCCAAGTCTACAATATTTACAACTTCATGATGCACAACGTCCGCAGCCATCGCGCAAGACCTTTGGCGAGACGTTGCCGGGAAGATGATGTGGAGCTTTGGCTGGGTTACCCCCAAAAGAATAGCTGCGGCTTTCACAATCAATATCCCTGCCTGTTAATACACATACGGTTGTTTTCTCTCATGGGTGGGGGTATCATGCACGTGCATCAGCCATACTTCTGCAACCTGGTTGCCTCTTCCGCTGTGGCCAAGTCCGGGTGGACGGCTCCATTGTAATTTCAACGACCCGCTTTTTGTTGCCGCTGCCGGGATATCAAATTCCAATGGTTTATTTTCTATGTTCTTCTCCATCATCGGGTGTATTTCATATACATCATTAGCCACCAGTCGTATATCCGAATCGTATTCTGCTCCGTATACTATCCGGACCCTGTACTGTGCTACTGTATCCAGGTCAGTGTAAAACATCTGAAGTGGGTACTCATGCAATGTCTCAGCAAACCTGCCGGAAGATATCCGGGTAGTGGGATCTGTGGGTTCAAAGCTGAATCCGGTCATGGGCGCTTTCAGGAATGCCGGATCCTCCGCATAGCTGGCGCCCTTTACCAGGTGAGGCTGTGCCGCAGGGTTACCCAGGTCATCATAAAAGCCGCCGGCGCCGGGATTCGTCCAGTTTACAATAGCGTCAATCTTTTTTAACCGGGCAGACTCATCGGGCATTGACCGGATGCCGGCAAATTGCTTATGCAGCCACCCGGCATTATTCAACGGGTAATCTATCAAATCGAGATTGGCGCCGCGATGGGTAGCGATCGCCTGGTACTTTGGCACGCTTAGCTGCATGTGGATGCTTTGGAAAAGCGCTTCTGCCAGTTCAAACACCCTCGAACGCAGGGACGCCCATGAAGGGAAGACGGGTGCAGTCAATGCTGCTTCTGCATTTTTCAAAGCAACATCGCTTCCGGTCTGCGGCGCCTGACGCAGAAATGCCATCGCCTGCTCCTCCTGTGCGGGTTCCTGCAATAAGCGGGAGCGGACGGTAGCGTCATAATAAGCCCGGTATAATGCCTGTTGGAATCGCCAGTTCTGCAACCTTTGAGGAGTTGCCGATCGCTCCATTTCCTGAAACTGGAGCAGCGTTGTTTCCACCTGTTGATTGTGCAGTAATGGTCCCCTCCAGTTTCGCTCCAGGCTTAATAAGCCCTGGGCAAAAGATTCTCCCATATCGGTTCCGATAAAATACCGGCTGTAGTCCCGGAGAATATCGGTAATGTCCATATCCTGATCCCAGCCCAGCGCACTCCATACTACTTTATTTACGTCATCGTTGCAGCCTTCCGAGTAGGTAAGAAATCCGTGTGCCGCCACCGGCTGTAGCCGTCTGAAAATCAGCGATTGATCTATGGGACGAGGATTTATAGGCTCGCGGTTGAGTGTAACACTATAAGCGAAATCCCAGTCTGGCACCGGGAATTGTGCCCGCAGGCAGTGTGTGATATCGGGATAGAAACGCAGCTTATAACGGGCCGGCAGTTTTGCACGCAGACTATCCAGACTTTCACTTTGCTGAGGACCAAATACAATGCCTTCGAGCCAGGTGGGTTCCTGTTTCATCAAATTATAAAACTCATTCATCCAGGAAGCGGTAAATCCCTGCGGAGACATCCACATTTTTGCACCCGGATGCAGTTGCTGTAATTGTGCGGTCTGTTTTTCGAGCAATGCAAACATCGTTTTCGGGTCTGTATGCCCGGGATCGCCTCCCGGCACAAATAATGCATCCACCCGTGGTAATTGTCTGAGCACTTCACTCCAGTCTTTTAATGCTTTATTTACGGTGGCTTTAGTCGTGTAATCCTTTTCTATAGCCGGATACCATACCCAGCATTCAATGCCATAAGCTTTGGCGAGGCGCGACATTTCAATCATCATTTCCATAGGCGCCTTCTGAAAATGAGGGCTATCCCTGTCGTCATCCGAAACAGGAGGTATCAGTTCTATGGCATTGGTGCCGAATACTACCAGGTCACGTATATATTGCTCCCACATCGCAACAGACCATCCGTCATAAGAATTCGTTTTCGGACGATATCCCATCTGATGACCTCTCAGCGGATAGCGTGGTGCGGTTGCAATATCTATTTTAGCAGGCATTAGAACGGTATCCCGCCAATAATCCATTATCCTGAGCAATTTACCTGCTCCGAAAAGAACGCCACGGGCGTCGTTACCCGCAACGATCACCATTCTTTACGGGTTTTATTTGCGCGAAAACCGCAGTACTCAGGAAACAGAACACCGTCATACAATACGCTCTGATATTAGTCATAATATTCTTTTTAAAATTGCTTCGCAGCAGCGTCTCAACTCCGGGACTTTCACGCGTGAGCGGGACTCTGCGGAAGATAATCATCGTATTTTTTTCGTCAAATCTACATCTTGTAGCAACATGTAGTTACAAATACTGGTAAACCGTATTGCGAAATATCCAATAATGCCGGTAGCAACGGTTTTCGCAACTATATTTTCTGGGTTGATGACGTAATAGTTTTGTTCGGTCGCCATCTTACTATCTTCTAAACTGCCACCGGGATACACATCCTGCTTTTACTTTTCAGTCAGCGCCATCACATTCTGCCAACCGCAGCGCCCTGGCAGCACACAGAACTCGGGGAAGTGGCTCTGTGGGGAAAGAACAGTAGGTATATCAGGTATTTGAAACAATTAATACTATTGATTTATAACTCTACATAGCAACTTTTAGAATGTAGGCACACTAATTTCTATTTAGTTTTCTTTTCATATCTCCTTTTGGATCGTTCAAACGCAGTTTTCTCCCAAGTACTATCAAATTCTTTCCAAAATACTCTTATGGTATACGTTACAGCTGAACTCCATATCAAAACATCTAAATCATCATACTGAAAATATATGTTATTATTATCCGGGTCGCTTTTAAGAAATTTATTATTGTCATCAATAGCCTGTTGTATCTTATTCAAAAACTCAATTGCTTTATCTTTTTCAAAATTTTTAAAAGCGTAACCCTGATATAGCACACCGGCGTCATTCCAATAGTTTCCAAAAAACCCCAAGATCAAACCTTCCTTTTTTTTACTATCACATTTATACAATAAAGTGGTAAGTTCCCCGGAACTTGCTGCGGCAAGTGATGATATTTCAAATTGAATA
>JACFNM010000792.1 GCA_019454915.1 Chitinophagaceae bacterium | reverse complement strand
GACTACCGTATCATTGTCGCAGGATTATATGGGTTCGGGTAGTTCTGGGATATAGCAAATTCTTTCGGAATAGTCTCTTCTATTTCGTCCGCTGTCCCTTCGTAAATGTCATACAAGTAAGCAGCACCGGCATCTTCTGCCTGGCTATCATTAAGCCTTGAACCAACCAACGCTTTACCCCGATCAAGTGATACCGATAACCCGAAATTATCATAGCTGTTTCCGTCGTGCGGTTGAATTCTTTTTGACTCATACCATCCATCCGGACTTTTTAGAAAAACATAAACTGCGCCAACTTCTTTAAGAGTTTCTTTATCAAACCTTGAAGAACCTATCAATGCAGCCGCATCTCTGATATCGACAGAAATTCCGAAATAATCGTGCTTACTCCCGGCTGACTGCGTTAAACGTACCTCTTCTTTCCATGTTTCGCCTCTTCGTTTGTAAATATATGCTGCCCCGAAGTTGTTTGAAGATACTTTCTTATGATAAGCACCGACAATAGCGAGGTCTTTATGAATCGCTACCGAGTAACCGTATTTATCCCCGGTTTCACCGTCGGGAGAAATAAGCTTGCCGGTTTGTTTCCATTCACCGCCAATAAGCTCAAAAGTATATGCTGCACCGGACTTTGAAGATTTTCCGTCCGCACCATACGCTCCTACAATTGCAGTTCCGTCTTTTCCGAGAGCAACAGAAAATCCGAAATAGCTGTTGGGTGTTCCGTCGTTAGAGTAGATTTTTGCTTCTTCAATCCATTTATTCCCTTTGAAGCGGAAGAGATAAGCGGCACCCGTTTTACCGGTATTTCCCTCTGCCTGGTAAGCACCGATTATAACAAGATTCCTTTTAACCGCAACAGATTGCCCGAAGAAATCCCCCGGTTTTCCGTCCGATGCAGTAAGTTTTGCTTCTTCAATCCATTGAGAGCCGTTATAACGGTAAATATATACAGAGCCGGAGTAAGGACCTTTCTCTCTGCTACCGATTGCAGATACTATAGCAACCGTACTATC
>JACFNM010000791.1 GCA_019454915.1 Chitinophagaceae bacterium | reverse complement strand
CAGACCTCGACATTGTGGAAACGCTTCCACCTGTCCAAACCCAGGTTCATTACGAATTAACATCCAATTGCGCGGGGTTTTACCAGGCTTTACCGGCAAGATATGATTCAACTTCCAAAAGATATCCGCTAATCGTATTTCTGCATGGTTCGGGTGAAATGGGAAATGGCACAACTGATTTGTCAAAAGTTTTAAAGAATGCGATCCCTAATCTGATAGATAAAAAGAAATTTCCCCCGAATTTTCAGGTAAAAAACAACAATTACTCCTTCATAGTTCTTTCTCCGCAGGTGAAAAACTGGACTACTCCGGAAGATGTGTTGGCCACCATAGAGTACGGAATTTCCAAACTTCGTGTTGACACTACCAGGATTTATGTAACGGGACTTAGCTTAGGGGGAAATACCACCTGGAACTTTGCGGCAAAATATCCGGACAGAGTGACCGCTATTGTTCCTATATGTGCCTCGAATACAGCTACCAACGGGGGAACGAAAGCTATCGCCTCCGCAAACATCCCCGTATGGGCTTTCCATAACGAAGACGATCCCAGTGCACCCGTTCAAAAGACAAAAGATTTTGTAAATAAGATTAATAGCTACAAGCCAAACCCTTTGGCTAAAATGACGTTGTGGTCAACCGGCGGACACGATGCCTGGACAAAAGCCACAAATCCGGACTATAAAGAAAACAATATGAATATCTATGAGTGGATGCTGCAATATCACAGGTAGTCTCTCGTGAAGAACGCTTTGTAACGCGAACAACAGGGGCAAGCGTTGCCTCCCGAATCTCATAACCATAGCTCGGCTGCGATCTCATTTCTTGGCCGGAGCAATTTCCAAGCCCCTCAGTTGCTCCAGTTTAAAAAGAGTCTCCGTCAGCCGGTTTTGTGGAATACCGATCGTAGCTGTGCAAAACAACTGTAACTGCTGGTCTGCAATCGTGCAATTATATTGTTTTATAATCGTCATAACAGCATTCAACAAAGTATAATCAAAATGCAACAAATAAAG
>JACFNM010000790.1 GCA_019454915.1 Chitinophagaceae bacterium | reverse complement strand
AACGGATTGAAAGATTGGATTGACGGTTCGGGTTTGCATCCCGTAACCTGTTTAACCACACTTACCCAAAAAGAAAAACAAGAATTGCTGGATAACAAAATAGTGCTGTGTAAAACCCTGCATCATAATTATTCTTTGCTTCAAAGCATTGGGGTAAAACCACCACGGCTGCAAAAAGTGATGGATGAATGTGCTGCATTGTGTAAAACATTTTCAGAAAAACCTATTTACAAAAAAATTATTAAAGATGAACAATGATAAAATTAAAATTCAATTCTTAGGCGCAGCAGGTACGGTTACAGGCTCCAAATTTCTCGTTACCGCTTTCGGTAAAAAAATACTGATTGATTGCGGTTTGTTTCAGGGTTTAAAAGAATTACGGCAACTGAATTGGCAACCATTGGCTGTTTCGGCAAAGACTATTGATATAGTTTTACTGACGCACGCCCACTTAGACCATACAGGCTACCTTCCCTTATTAGTGAAGCATGGTTTCAAGGGAACAATCAACGGCACTTCCCCAACTTTACAAATTGCTGAAATAATTTTAAAGGACAGCGCAAAAATTCAGGAGGAAGATGCCATAAGAGCGAACAAATTTCACTACTCAAAACACAAACCCGCTTTGCCGCTTTACGGCTTACCGGAAGTAGAAAATACTTTACCGCTTTTTCAACAACAACCGCTCAATGAATGGATAGGCATTAACGAGCATATCCGATACCGTTTCCGATACAACGGTCACATTATTGGAGCTACGTTTATTGAATTGCAAATTGGCGATAAAACAATAGTCTTTTCGGGAGATATTGGCAGAGAAATAGACCCGCTGTTATATCCCCCTGAAAAACCGGAGAAAGCGGATGTTTTATTTATTGAGGCAACCTATGGCAATCGTCTTCACCCTGCCGAACCTGCCATCAACAGTTTGGAACAACTCATTAATCGTTGCGCAGCAAGAAACGGTACTATTATCATACCGAGTTTTTCGGTGGAGCGGACGCAATTGCTCATGTAT
>JACFNM010000789.1 GCA_019454915.1 Chitinophagaceae bacterium | reverse complement strand
CCTTCCCGGAATATCCTAAGATTCTTTTATTTTTAAATCCGGAGCAAGCTGTGACAACAGAAGAAGTAAAAGCAGACTTGGAACATCGCTTCCGGAATCAAACCCTACCCGACTCTGACTCTGTGCCGTAAATATTAAAATTGATTTACGAAAATATTTCCTTTGATACTTTCTCTATGGGAAGGTTGAATCTAAGGCAACCACTTCTTATCGAAATTGGGCTTCCTTTTTTCAAGAAAGGCATCTCTCCCCTCTTTTGCTTCATCCGTCATATAGGCTAAACGAGTTGCTTCCCCGGCAAAAACCTGCTGCCCCACCATTCCGTCATCAGTAAGATTCATAGCGAATTTCAACATTTTAATAGAAGTTGGTGATTTCGCTAAAATCTCTTGAGCCCATTGGTATGCTGTATCTTCAAGTTGATCATGAGGTATAACGGCATTGACCATTCCCATTTCAAAAGCTTCCTGCGCCGAATAATTTCTTCCTAAGAAGAAAATTTCTCTTGCTTTCTTTTGCCCCACCATTTTAGCCAAGTAGGCACTTCCATATCCTCCGTCAAAGCTTGTGACATCGGCATCGGTTTGTTTAAAAATAGCATGTTCTTTACTCGCCAGTGTCAAGTCGCAAACCACATGAAGGCTATGACCGCCGCCCACAGCCCATCCCGGAACTACTGCGATAACAGCTTTCGGCATAAAACGAATTAAACGTTGAACATCGAGAATATTTAAACGATGATACCCATCCTCTCCCACATATCCTTGATGTCCGCGAGATTTTTGATCGCCACCACTACCACCGCTTCCCGACCTGGGGCTACGAAGGCGGCATGCGCCTGCTGGTCAACCTGCTCGACGAGTTCTTTGAAACCCTGGACGCGAACACCATCGTCACGGGCAAGACCGACTACTCGTACGACATCATTCGTTGAATGGGTCCCCCCCCCCCCGCGCCGCGCGCGGCACCCCCACCCCGGGGGGGATGCGGGTGGCCCCGCGGGGCCGGGTACACCGGAG
>JACFNM010000194.1 GCA_019454915.1 Chitinophagaceae bacterium | reverse complement strand
TAATAAATATTCACCGGGACTGCCCCGCCTTCCACGTTAGAATAATTTCCCCAAACCAGCATTTCTTTTCCGTTGATCATCCAGGAGTTTTCGCCGGGCAAAGTGAAAAAATACCAGCCGGGATAATCCGGATGTTTGGGCACATGAGGTAGATAATCGGAACCATCCGGGTTTTTTACGGCAATCTCCTTTAAGGTCTTCAGATTATCCGTACTCAGATACAGTCTGTTCCTGGTTCCAATTAAAATATTTCCATTTCTGAAGATGTGGCTAAACGTTACATTCTTTGCATCCCAGAAGTTTAGCCGATCTGACCAGGTGTGGCAGTTATCGTGAGACAGCATAATTTGATCATCTGTAAACCCAAAAGCTAAATTTCCAAGCTGCGTATCAATAAACGGACCTTCTGATACGCGCCTGTACCAAAAATCTTTGGTAGAAGGATAGTCTTCTTTCCCGATAATATTAAAAATTCCGCGGCTGGGTAATAACAGGCCTGCGGCTGCGGTTGTTGTAGTTCCAATAAAACTTCTCCGGTTAATCTGGTTGTTTGTCTTCATGATTGTAAGAATGAGTTATCGTTGTATTTAGAATCATCATTAACATCAATTTCTCTTTCGTTAATTCAACTCCGGCGCTACATTGCCATAAGACCAGGGAGCCTTAAATGGCGGAGGTGGCGGTGGAGTCGGAGTAACTCCCGGTGACATCTCATTAGCCAGTTGTATTCCTGTATTGGCAAACTGCCGGCCGGCACTAACTTCCAGATTACTATAAGAGGTAAGTCGTGTTTCGTATCCACCGCCATGAGGACCCATTGCTTCTTCTGTTGGTACATAACCCACACATCCGTTGGCCAGTTCTACTACAAAAGTGAAAGGGAACTTGCTGGCTTTTTTTATATCCAAAGCATACTGCACAAAATATTCAGCCGGATTGGAAACGAATACAGCCGGGCCAACCTGGATGGTCTGCACTTCCACTTCCGCTGCCGGATGTGATTTCAGCATGGCATCCAACATCAATATCTCCTTAGCAAATGTCCATTCCGTTGCGCCCGCTTTTTCCGGACCTTGCTGAACCAGATCTAACGACCTCTTCACTTTTGCGGCAGAAGGTACCCTGCGCTGAATATTCCACACCCGGGAGCGGCTATCCAAAGGGATATCCCGGCCTGCTCCCCTACGAATCAATAATAATGTTTTGAAAACCTCCGCGCCGATTCTTCCTCCCACAATCTCCCGCCATTCCTCCGACGAAGGATTGGCATACTTCGCAAAATTATCTACCTGCGTAATATCTCCGCAGGCGCCCTGCATAAATACTACAGGCAGTGCAGCATTTCCGGTGGCTCCACGGATAACATTTTCCATCGAACCCACCCAATTTGCCGAGATGCCACCGGGATTAGTTGTATTATGATTTGCAAAATTGACCACCACACCCAACAGATTCCCGCTCAAATCCCATACACCAATAGTTCCCACATCCGGATCAATAGGCCCCGCATAATCAATTATATCCGGATTACCCACTCCGGCATGTGAATAGGTCAATCCGTTCTTCATCTTCTGACGGCGGTTAAAAGAAACTTTATCTTCATGTCCTATTCCTACCGCCAGCTTCGCATCCACACGTTGTGCATCAGCAAATACCACCGCCTCCACAATCTGCTTCTTCAGATACTGAATATAACCCGGATCGGAAACAATGGATTTGTTGTTGACTAAGTCTTTCACTAATGGTGAAGCTTTATCATAATCTCCCGGTTCTCCCATACCAATAGGGCCGCCGGAATGATTATGTGAAGCGCTCATCATAATTGCATCCGGCGCTATACCACAACGCTTCTGTATCTCGGCACGCGTTTCTTTCACAATATCTCTTGTAATAAAAAGTAAGTCCAAGCCCACCAATGCTACCCTTTTCTTCCCGTCGTCAAACACCACAGCGCGAACTTTACAGGGGTCGTGAAAACTACGATGGTAACTCTTACCATAGTTACCCGGCTGCTCCATCCCGATATCGGGTGTGATGTCTTTTTCGGCAAAACCGGCTTTGAAAAAAGGTTGGCTCTGTGCATAAACAGATACAGATGTCAAAATAACTATCAACAGTCCGGATAACAGCGTTACGATAACCTTCATGAAATACTCAGATTTATATTTCGTTAAAAACGGTAGTGTTATTCTAATTCTATCAAAGCCCGAAAGTATACCGCAGATTTTGCTGGTAGTAGTTCCAATCAACCAAAAATCAGCGGAATCAGCAGGCGCTTTCTATTATGATATTTTATTTATCCAGATTCGCCAGCTTCACCGGGTGACCCTCCTGCGCCGACAAGTCGGCCGCATAAGCTACCTTATGCGTAACCAATGCCGTTTTGAAATCGGTCAGGGCCATATCCTTTTTGTTCCGGATACTTTCCACGAAGGAAGCAAACTGCGGCTTATAGGGATGATCATCCACGTCTCCGGAATCTATCATGGGAACACCTAATTCGCTCCATCGGTCTTTACTGGTTCCTTTCAACTGGCTCGAATAGAATTTATTATCGAGCATACTGCCTTTACTACCCGTCAGATTGATATGAAAATAATAGGGCTGGAGACAGTCTATTACTGAGGCTACTTTGCCTATTCTGCCATCTTTGAATTTCAATAATGAAACGGAAGTGGTATCATATTCGTAGGAAGAAAATATTTCGTTATCCGATTTACAACTGTAGCTGGTTACTTCTTCCACCTCTCCATCCATAAACCACAGCAATGTATCCAATGCGTGTACGCCCGCTGTCAACAAACTACTGCCTCCCATATCCTTTTTGATATTCCAGGGAAACTGGCCATACCAGGGCCCGATGCCATGATAATAATCCACTTCACCATAATGTACGGTACCTAATAAACCCTGCTCAATCATAGAACGGATCGCTACACCCTGCCCGCTAAATCTCAATTCAAATCCTACACAGGATCTCACGCCTGCCTTTTCAATAGCCTGACTAACGGCCAGGGCATCTTTGTATGAAAGCGCAATTGGTTTCTCGAGATAAATATGTTTACCCGCATTAGCAGCAGCAATCGCCTGAGCAGCATGAAACGGATGAGGCGTGCAGATATCAATAATATCCAGAGAAGCGTCCTTCAACATGGCATCGTAATCATTATACACCTTCAACGGAATACCGAATTGATTGGACAGTTCGGCTTCATTCAGCGAGCGGCGTGAATGAATTGCCACCACTTCAACTCCCTCAATCTGCTTAAATGTTTCTATGTGAGCACCGGCTACCCAGCCCAGCCCCACAACTCCAACTTTCAAATTAGGCATAGTAAATCGTTTGTTTAAAGTTAATCAATAATGCTTTTTCTTCCTCGCTTACAATTCTCTGATCCAAATATTTCTCCACCTTACTTTAATCCCTCCACCGGAATGGATTTGCAGAGCAACGCGCCCCGTTTGTGCGCCTATTTTTTTATCCACTAAATGGATCATGTGGGTGCCGTTCAGCCAGGTATCCACCGTATCCTTATTCACGCGCACCCTCATCGTATTCCAGTCCCCCATCTTAAGTGCGGAATCTTTGGAAGCCTCCGGCTGAATTAACCATCCCCGTCCATACGACTCGTAAATGCCTCCCGAATGACTGCCGGGAGGAGCTACTTCCGCCTGCCAGCCCGCGATCTTCGTACCCTCAATGGACGAATGGAAAAAGACGCCGCTGTTTCCATTGGCCTCCTGCTTAAACTCGAGCGTCAGATCGAAATCCTTATACTGCCCTTCCGTACCAAGATAACCATACTCTTTATCCGCTCCACTTTCGCATACCATTGTACCGTCGTTTTCCACATACCATTTTTCCGTTCAGTATATTCGCCAGCCCTGTAAATCATTTTCATTGAATAGTTGCTTATAACCGGATTCTGCCAGGAACGCAGAGGAAGAGGTGGTTAAAGGTATCAGGTCTATTTTCCGGATAATCATCGCAGCCGCCTCCGATTGAATCTGTATTTTTCCGCCCGATGGCCTAACATTGAAAGCTTCATTTACAAAATGCCCATTCAGGTAAACAGAAATCCGGTCGCCAAAGGCCACACATTCTAATTTATTCCATTCGCCTAAGGGGTTCTCCAGGTCATGCTTTCCCTTGTAGCCCCGCACGTTGGCCCAGGTTGGATCGCGGTTCAGCCAATTAATCCTGCCTCGCCTGATGGTGGCGATATAATCGCTGCCCGGTTTAAAAAGATAGGAGCCGGCCTGTTTTTGAGCATCCACCTGAGCAGATATCTGAAACCGATCGGTACCATCACCCACTACAATAAAATCGCCCGTCCCACCTTCTATAATATTCACTTCTATAGAACTCATCCAAATTCCCGAATACGCGCCGTCCCTGCCTTTGGAATGCATCAACAACCCGCCATCCCGCGCTACGCCATCCTTAATGGCAGGTGATAACGGATGGTCTTTATCATACTTATATTCAATAACTATCTTATAATTTTCATACTCCTCATGAGTGGTAATACAACCAAATTCAGCTCCCGAAATATACAACATCCCGTTCTTCACCGTAAAAACCTGGTTGGGATCATTGTCTCTTCCTCTGTATCGCAGGAATTTATACCAACCGTCAAAGTTCTTACCGTTGAATAGGGCAATCGTGTTACCGGCATTACCACCAGGCGAAGTCTGTCCGACCAGTACTTCTGAACAGCAAAATGCCATTAACATAAAAACTGAAACCCCGAAAAAGAAAGTCTTTTTAAAATGCATACCCGTTCGATTTTGTTTTGTCAGGAATTTGATTGATTGAAAACATCTATATTACTGGAAATTCTATCATGATTTTGGTGTGAGTCATTAAGCTCTTCCGGTTAATTTTTGTGCGTTGCTATACTTAGCAACAAGATATACCGCCAGACAGGTACAACCTGTTTGGGTAAACCCGGTAACGTTTCGTTATCCTAAGCAGTTCCCGGCAGCGTACCGCCACCGGAAGATTTTAATTTAAGCAGTTTTTGACTTTTTGCCCGGTTCACGGAAGAATATCAGGAAAACAATCGTCACTACAACGGCGCCCCACGCCGGATAAATCCAGATACCATGCCAGTCATGGGTAATACTTCCTATGGGCGTTTCTAATGTATGTGAAGATAAAGATATTCCGGCTAACTGACTTCCCACAAAATTCCCTACTCCCCATAAAATAAAAGCAATCAATCCCTGAGCAGCGCCGCGTATACGCTCATTGGCTTCCTCATCCACATATAGTTGTCCGGTAATAAACAGGAAATCATAGCAGGCGCCGTGCAGCAGGATAGCTCCGTACACGAGTATCGTTTGCATAGAAACAGCATCCACGCTGGCTGAAAGAAAAAAGTAGCGAACCGCCCACGCTAGTATTCCTAAGAATATCGTCTTTTTATACCCCAGATATCTTAATATTACCGGGAGTGAAAGCAGGAATACAAAATCGGACACCTGGGCCAGAGACATTTTTGCCACCGAATATTCCCATTCCAATTCGGTAACATATAAGTTCATGTTGACGAAATAGAAATACAACGGAATACAAATCAGGAACATGCTGAGAATAAAAATGGAAAAAGAAGGCTTCTTAAATAATGCCAGAGCATCTAACCCCAATACCTCACCCAAGCTTACATTTTTGCCCGTCTTTTTCGGAGGTGTATGGGGCAAAGTCAGTGAAAACAGCCCAAGCGCTACCGAAGCGACTGCTGCCACCTGGAACTGAACAGCAGATTGTTCTCCCCTGAAAATCACACTCAAAATGATACCCGCAGCAATCCAGCCCACCGCCGAAAATGCCTTGACAAAAGGGAAATCCCGTTTCGGGTTGGTAAAATGATGAAGAGAAAGCGAAGAACCCAATGCCAGCGTAGGGACATAGGTGGCGCAATAAATAATGAGCACGGGATAGAAGGACTGAAAAGAGGTCAGTTTTGAAAGAATGAAGAGCAAAGCGCCTCCGGCAAATCCGAGGAAAGCCAATAATTTTTCAGAAGCAAAATAACGGTCTGCTATCAATCCTACAAAGAATGGAGAAATCATCGCTCCGATAGCAAAGGCTCCATAAGCTAAACCAATTTGAGCGCCTTCAAAATGAAGTGTTTTACTGAGATAGGTCGCCATACTTACATACCAGGAGCCCCAAACAAAATACTGCAGGAACATGAAGAAGGAGAGTTGAAGTCTGAGTTTGTTCTGCATAAAGTAATATTAAGGGTAATGGAGAAAAGCCTGTCTCATCATCCAATCAATTATTGCTTTAAATTAGCATGAACTATTTTAACGGCCAATAATAATGCGGAAAAGAAAACATTTATACCATTTTCTCATCCCAATACCACGAATCAAAACGAAATTATCCGCGACCAGGCAAAGCAGTATCCCGTCTATTTCTTAACCTGCGACTGAATATAATCAAAAGTTTCCCCTGCCGTTTGAAAATACTGATCCTTTGCTTTCTTCGCTATTTTTTCTACCGATGACGGGTCTTTGAAGCCATGCCCGGTAACGATACAGACCACATGATCCTGTCGGTTAACTTCTCCATTCTTCACAGCCCTCATTAGTCCTGCCAATGCAACCGCACCCGCCGGCTCGGCATAAATACCTTCCATTTTGGCAAGGCTATCCTGACAGGCATATACTTCTTCATCTGACACTGGGTAGCCGGTTCCTCCGGTACTCCTGCATTCCTGAATCAACCGGTCGCCATCAATCACATTGGGCACCTGCAGTCCGCTCACAGCACTGAGACATCTTTCAAGAGGCTGCGCCTTATCGCTTCCATTTCTCAGGGCGGTTGCAATGGTATCATTCCCGGCGGGTTGTACACAATGCACTTTGGGAATCTGAAAATCCGAATGGCTTTCTTTCCACTTTTTAAATCCCCTGATAATGGCCAAGGTCATTCCTCCGCCGCCAACAGGCGGAAACAGATGACCCTGAAAATCCGGAATCTCTTCCGCTATTTCAAAGGCCATCGTCTGTACTCCTTCCATCGCCAAAGGACTATAATGATATGCGCTAATATGAACGGGGATACCCAATCCTTTCGCCAGCGCCTGCAAGCCATCCATCACCTCATTGGTCACCTGCGTATCCAACCCAAATCCCTTCACCATCAGGGTCTCCGCACCATAAGCACGCATCTGCATCAATTTGCCCGCAGGCGCTCCGTCCACGATAGCCAAAAAACATTTGATTCCTGCCGCTGCCGCATAGGCAGCCAAAGCAGAGCCGGCGTTACCGCTGGAAGTGGCAATACAAATGGGTGATTTTTTTTGAATGAGGTCGGCAATGGCAAAAGCAGCAAAACGATCTTTATATGAGCCGGTTGGATTGGTCTGTTCCAGTTTAAAATACAAATGCTCCAACCCTAATTCCTTACCTAACCTGTTCGATTTCACCAGCGGAGTATTACCTTCTCCCAGCGTAATCTTCGCCTCGTCGCTGAAAGGCGGTAGAAGATGACTGTATTTCCAAATTCCTTTCATGAATCAACCTTTACGTTATTCTTAAATGTATAGCCTTTTCAAATTATAAATTATAAAACCTTACCGCATTTGTACCCCACAATTTTTCTTTTTCTTCTCCGCTTAGAAACGAGGTGGTCTTTTCTACAATTTCGCAAACCTGGTCATAAGACGCAGAAGGAAGACAAACCGGCCAGTCGCTGCCAAATATAATCCGGTCTGTTCCGAAAATATCAAGCACCGTTGAAACATAAGGCGTAAAGTCCGCGATCTGCCACGCTTTCCAGTCTGCTTCGGTTACCAATCCCGCTATCTTACAGTATACATTTTCATAGCGACCAAATACCTGTAAATCCTTTTTCCATTCATCCACCAATCCCTCCTTA
>JACFNM010000193.1 GCA_019454915.1 Chitinophagaceae bacterium | reverse complement strand
CTATGCGCAGCACATGCACTTCCACATCATACATGGGGTGTTCGATCTTTTGCTGATTGGCATATCTTTCCAGCGCGCCCGAATTCCATCCAATAGGCCCATAGTTTTTCTTTTTATCTTCTTCGGTTTTGGAATAATTATCCACCGTATGTTTGATCTCCCAGTATTCCTTTGCCGTGATGATCCTCATGGGTAAGGCCAATTTTTCAACGGTATGCTTCACTACCACATCAGCATGCTTATCTACCTTCACCGCTTCATAGCTGCGCACCACCGCATCGGTGATCCGGTTGGCGATCTCCTGCAGGTAGATCTCCGTTTGAAAATTGATCCCTTCTGTTTTTAAGTCCTTAGGCGCAATACCACTTCTTAGCTGCGTCATTCTGAACTCTGCTACTTTGTTATACATCGGCCGGGGATTCTGGTCTCCGGCTGCTCCGATCCAGCCCAGCACTACTACCTGTTTTCCAAAGCGCTTCTGCATATTCTGACGATGAAAAGGCCAATAGTCTGCATTCACGGTGCTGCGGCTTTCCACAATCTGAGAAGGGCAGGCAATATTGATGCAGGCGGCAATCAGTTCCCCCTTTGCATTCCAGAAAAACAGCGTATTGATACTCTCATCTTCCGGACCTTCCATCTTCCTGAACTCTTTTACCGCTGTATTGCCATACATCTTAGCCGTTCCATCTTCATAAGTGGCTCTTCTGTTATAGGCCACTTTGGCATAATCTATTCCCCAGGTTACCGTCGCTTTCTGCTGGTTTTGCCATGCCTGCATAATGGCTGTTCCTATCTTCCCTACAATAAATTCCAGGGCTTTTTCCGGAGAAGTAACACCTTCCGGGATCTGGTAAGGAATGGCATAATGATCCATCTTAACCACCGGCGCCGTATGCGTGTGTGTGGCATTGATCATGATCTTCCCGGGATCCACACCTGCTAAATTCCGGTCTTCAACATCCATGACCCGCCTCTATATCCATGGCGAGATGCCTACCATATCGCAGCTCACCATAATGCTGGTTTCGCCGGCATTATTCTTTGAGCCTGTACTTAATACCAATACATTGGCCGTAACCGGATTATCTGCTTTGGTAGCCACACGGGTATTAAATTGACCAGCCAGCGCAACCGGCAGGGGAGGCGTGATATCCACCGATGCCCGCCCCACATATATCTCAGAAGCCTGCACACCATTTAAAGAAAACAATATCATCAATGAACTGAAAACCCGTTGCATATTTTTTGATCTCATAGAAAATATATTTTGACAGGATAATAATTATTTTAAATGCTAATTTTCTTTCCAGACATCCTCCACCAATTGCAGCGTCCGCTCCACTAAGACCTGCCCCCCTTCCGGACCTACCAGATTGCTCTGGGGAATGGCGGAATAATGACCGCCTTTTACCGCAATTGCCGTTGGCAGGTAGGTACCCGGACCCGCTAATTGGATCACAAAGGTTTGAAGCGCCTCACTCCGGGCCTTCATCTGGACTCCATAATCGGCAAACAATTCGAAAGGATTGGTACAAATCACAATATCTCCGATACGCAGCACATGTATCTCTGCATTGTATAACGGATGTTCTACGCGTTGCTGATTTTCATATCTCTGAATGGCCCTTTTATTCCACCCAATACGACCATAGAACTTGCGGCTGTGCTCTTCTCCCTGGATCGTATCTGCGATAAGCTCTTTTTTTATAGCCCAATATTCCTCAGCAGTAATTGATCTCATCGGCAGATCTATGTGCTGTACTTCATGCTTCAGTATTACATCATTTTGCTTATCTGCTTTAACCGCTTCATAAGTGCGCACTACAGCATCTGTGATCCGATCGGCGATCTCCCGGAGATAAATCTCCGTTTGAAAGTTGATGTCGTCCATTTTCAAATCTCCGGGAGCCACACCACTCCTCAACTGAGCCATCCTGTATTCAGCTACTTTGTTATACATAGGCCGCGGATTCTGATCACCGGCTGCTCCGATCCAGCCCAGCACCACTACCTGTTTTCCAAAACGTTTCTGCATATTTTGCCGGACAAAATGCCAATAATCCGCGTTTACGGTACTGCGGCTTTCCACAACCTGAGCAGGACAGGGAACATTAACACAGGCGGCCAGCAATTTCCCTTTTGCATTCCAAAAAAACAGGGAATTGACACTCTCATCTTCCGGACCTTCTATCTTTCTGAACTCTTTTACCGTCGTATTGCCATACATCTTTGCTGTACCATCTTGGTAGGTAGCTCTTCTGTTATAGGCTACTTTGGCATAATCCATCCCCCAGGTAAGCGAAACTTTTTGCCGATCATTCCATGCATGTAAAATCGCCCACCCAATCTGATCAATGATATACCGGTGAACTTCCCGCACCTGAGTCACGTCCTGAGGGATTAAATAAATATCTCTCACCACTGGTGCAGTGTGAGTATGGATGGCATTGATCACAATCTTACCTGTATCTACCCCCGGAATCTTATCTGCAATCAAGGCCCTGACGCCGTAAATGATATTAAGATCAACCAATACCAAATCGCAACTAACGAAAATACTGGTGGCGCCTGCATTTTTATTTGATCCGGGACTCAAGATAAGTACGTTAGCTGTTACCGGATTATCCACCTTTTTTGCAACTCTTAAATGCATCTGCCCATCAACTGCCACCGGCAGGGGAGGCGTGATATCCACCGACGCCCTGCCCACGTATATCTCAGAAGCCTGTACATTATTTAACGAAAACAATATCATCAATGAGCTGAAAAACCGTTGCATATTTTTTGATCTCATAGAAAATATATTTTGACAGGATGATACCTATTTTAAACGCTAATTTTCTTTCCAGACATCCTCCACCAATTGCAGCGTCCGCTCCACTAAAACCTGTCCTCCTTCCGGTCCTACTAAGTTGCTCTGAGGAATGGCAGAATAATGACCTCCTTTTACCGCAATTGCCGTTGGCAGGTAGGAACCCGGCCCCGCTAATTGGATCACAAAGGTTTGAAGCGCCTTACTTCTGGCCTTCATCTGCACACCATAATCAGTAAACAGTTCGAAAGGATTGGTACAAATCACAATATCTCCGATACGCAGCACATGTATCTCTGCATTGTATAACGGATGTTCTACGCGTTGCTGATTTTCATATCTCTGAATGGCCCTTTTATTCCACCCAATACGACCATAGAACTTGCGGCTGTGCTCTTCTCCCTGGATCGTATCTGCGATAAGCTCTTTTTTTATAGCCCAATATTCCTCAGCAGTAATTGATCTCATCGGCAGATCTATGTGCTGTACTTCATGCTTCAGTATTACATCATTTTGCTTATCTGCTTTAACCGCTTCATAAGTGCGCACAACAGCCTCCGTGATCCGATCGGCAATCTCCTGGAGATAAATTTCCGTTTGAAAGTTGATGCCGTCCATTTTCAGGTCTTTAGGTGCTACGCCGCTTCTGAGCTGCGCCATCCTGTATTCGGCTGCTTTATTATACATGGGCCTCGGACTCTGGTCTCCTGCCGCTCCGATCCAGCCCACTACTACCACCTGTTTGCCAAAACGTTTCTGCATATTTTGCCGGACAAAATGCCAATAGTCTGCATTCACCGTAACACGTCCCTCCACAATCTGGGCAGGACAAGCCACATTAATACCAGCCGCAACCAATTCTCCCTTTGCATTCCAAAAAAACAGTGTGTTGATACTTTCATCTTCCGGGCCTTCTATCTTCCTGAATTCTTTTACCGCTGTATTGCCATACATCTTTGCCGTACCATCTTCATAGGTAGCTCTTCTGTTATACGCCACCTTCGCATAATCCACTCCCCAGGCAACCGACACCTTTTGTTGATTATTCCATGCCTCCAGGACCGCCTCTACAATCTGATCAACGATATACCGGCGAACTTCCGGCACCTGGATCACATCCCGGGGGATCACATATACATAATCCCTTGCTTCCGGTGCAGTATGAGTATGGATCGCATTGATCACGATCTTTCCCGTATCTATCCCTGGTATTTTATCTACTATCAAAGCTCTGACACCATGAGTGATATTAAGATCAATAATCACTAAATCGCAACTCACCAACACACTGGTGGCGCCTGCATCTTTCCTGGACCCGGAACTCAACAGCAGCACATTCGCCGTGGCAGGATTATCTACTTTTTGAGCAACTCTTAAATACATCTGGCCCCCAACTGCCACAGGTACGGGAGGAGTAATATTAACAGACGCCTTCCCCGCATAAATGCCGGAAGCATAAGACGGAGCTGAACTTATACTTAAGCAGATCAACAAAATCAGCCATAGTGACAACAGAAAGGAATATTTTTTCATGGATCATATTGCTTTAATAAAAAATAAGATACACATGATACAAAAATCTGAACTTTTATTGCAGAACCTGTTTAACCTTTTTAATATAAACCACATAGAAACATAGTTCTTTTGCACAGCAAGAAAAAAAGGGTCTCATAGATTTTCATCTACGATGAAAATACTATGTTTTGCTAAGTTTTCAGCCTAAAATTGAGCACTTCATTTCAATGCTAATGCATTTTCCTATGTATCTATGTGGTTAAAGAATAGTTTAAACAAGTTCGCAGTTAATCCGGCACTTACCAATTAGGGTTCTGCGTAATAGTTTCACCACTTAAAGCAATTTCTCTTACTGGAACAGGATATAAATAATCTCTTTGCGGATCAAAGTGTCTCGCGCTGGCACTCTGCACCAATATATAATTGTCGCTGGTAACATTGGCAATACCGGTATAAACACTGGCAAAAAAGGTAGCTCCTATCATTCTCTGCGGTAAAACAATCTCCGCTGTTTTCCATCTTATTATATCGTCATACCGAAACCCTTCCTGAACCAATTCCACACTCCGCTCCCGGCGAATCTCGGTTTTCATATCCAAATTATGAGCCGATACAAAAGTATTGGTCAAATGCGGCATGGATACCCGGTCTCTGAGCAGGTTAATTGATTTATCAAGATCTGCATCTGAAATAGTGCCGTCTTTTTCAAATTTTGCCTCAGCATAATTAAGTAACACCTCAGCGTAGCGGATCATTGCAATATCAACAAAGGATTGCGACGTTCCCCAATCCGCCACGATGCTGTACTTTTGAGGTGAAAAGCGCGTATTGGCATATCCTTTATCCCATAAGTATGTTGCAGGATTTCCGTAGGGTTCACCTTCTGTAAATAACGAGCCGTCCATCCTCGGGTCCTTATTTTTAAAAACCGACCATGGCGAAGTTTCAGGCCATTCCGCTAATGGTGACTTATCAAAAGGTAAGCCGTCAGTACAAAGATATTGTTCAATCATCGCCCTCGTTATATTAGCGCGCCCGTTTTCCAACTCTCTGCCAATATTATGACTCTTGATATTATTCCCCTGGTTTTGCCCGTATACTATGGCAAGGATGTTTTCTTTATTGGAAAATCCTTCCCCGTCATTTTGAAATAAATAATAATAAGATTTTTCAGTATATAAACTATGTCCCTCTGCCATCACTGCTTCCGCTGCCGTAATAGCAAGAGAGAGGTTGGCTGACGGGTCTCCCCAGCTATGATATTTTTGGTGAGTTCCTATATACAACCCCACCCGCGACTTCAATGCCAGGGCAGCGCTCTTTGAAATTCTGCCGTATTCAGCCTGCCCCAATTGTAAAAAGGTGGGAAGGTTTGCAGCAGCGAAATCAAGATCGTCATAGATCTGTTTAACGATTATTTCACGATCCGTACGACCTTCCGTGAATTCCGGTGAATCAATATCCAGGACTTTTAGTACCAAAGGAACATTCCCGAATTTTTTAACCAGGTCAAAATACGCGTATGCCCGCCAAAACCTCGCTTCAGCTATCCAACGATCCTTACTTGAAAAATCGGCATTATCCGATTTTTCAATGATCTTGTTGGCTGTGAAAATCAATTTATAGGGTGTATCCCAATCGGAGGAAGTAGAGGGCGTTACCCGGCTCCCGTCGCTGATATTATTTAATGCAAGGGGAGATGCGAAATCAGACCTGCAATCATCGTAAACAATGGCAGGCCCACTGACGTATGTATATAATTGATTACAGGCTGCTTTGAAATTGTCTTCAGTGTTCCAGAAAGCCTGGTCAGAAAGGTTTGTCTCCGGAAGTCTGTCCAAATTCATATTACACGAAACCGTCACCAGTATAATCAGAATTGGTAAAATTAAAATTTTAATATGTTTCATATTAAGGCTATTTAAAATGTCACATTTAAACCAAACAAATAGGTTCGAAAGAAGGGATATACAATTGCAGCATTATTAGGATATTCAGGGTCCACAAATGAAAAGGCTTTAGTAAATTCAAACACATCCTGCCCGGACACAAAGAGTTTTACTCTGTCGATCGAAATTCTCTTCGTAAGGGATTGAGGTAAAGTATATCCTAATTCAATATTCTTTAAGCGAATATATGCGGCATTCTGTACCCAATAGTCCGATGCCCAGTAGCTTTGATCCCCATTACTATAAGGCCGGGGCCAAAAAGCGTCACGGTTATCCGGAGTCCAGTAATCACTCTGTTCTGCATAGGGCATCTTCCAATCGTACAGTAAAGGCTGAAAATTGCTGTTTTCCATAAAGAATAACCGCTTACCTACGCCCTGGAAGAAAGCACTTAAATTAATACCCTTCCACTCCAGTCCAAGATTAACGCCAAACAAATAGCGTGGAGTTTCATTTCCCAACAACACTAAATCACCATGATTTTCAAGAGTGCCGTTTCCTCCGTTTATCTTCTTATCCTTATCAAGATCAAGATATTTCATATCCCCCTCTCCTGTTTTGGCGCTGATGAATACCCCATAATCATTATATTCTTCATTGGTCTGAAAAAAACCATCCGTTTTGTACCCCCATATGGTCCTTAACGGCGTGCCTTCAATCAACGACACCATCCCGGGGAGAACCACATTTCTTCCACTGTACTTGACGAGCTTATTGGTATTGTCCGATAAGTTTGCGGAGATCCAATACTTGAACTTATTTGACATTTCCCTCCATTCTACATTCACTTCCCATCCTTTGGTTCTTAACTCTCCTATATTATAAGTGGAGAGCCCCACTCCAATAATTGACGGCACTTCCAAATTCGCCAGCATGTTTTTATTTGTCTTTACATAGTAGTCACCGGTAATGCCTAAACGGTTATTCAACAACGAAACATCAATACCGATATTAGAGGTTTCAATAATTTCCCAGCTCTTAAGAGGAGAAGCAAGCTGGCTTTGGTAAATCCGGGTATTGCGTACATTATTAAATGGCAGGTCTGAATTGGCATTCAACATACCAATGTAATCATAATAGCCCAACGCATCTGAATTCCCTAACTGGCCCCAGGATGCCCTAACCTTCAGGCTGCTAACAACATTACTGGTGGGAAAGAAATCCTCATTGCTGATCACCCAGCCGGCAGAAAGGGAAGGGAACGAACGCCAGCGATTTTCCGGAGCAAGTCTTGAGCTCCCGTCATATCTCAGGTTGGCCTCAAATAAATATTTCTCCTTAAAATTATAATTTAACCTGCCGAAAAAGCCCATTGTGGCATAAGTGGATATGGCATCCGATACAGAGGCACTCTGTGCATTCCCCCAATTCAGGCTAAAGAAATCATTCGTCACTAAGCTGTTAATTCCACTGCCCTGCGACTCGTTCCTGTAGTCTTCAAATGAATACCCGCCCAGGAGCTTAAACTTATGGAACTGTGATAATTGATAGTTGTAAGTAGCAAAAGCCTGAAAGGAACTGAAATTATAAAAGGTTGAACTTTTTGACATGCTGTTCGTGGGATTAAAATCTATGGGAATACCAGCCGCTCCGATATTCTTTAACGTTCTACGAAAAGCCATG
>JACFNM010000788.1 GCA_019454915.1 Chitinophagaceae bacterium | reverse complement strand
TCGCTTGTTTTGCTCAGTGTATCGCGTCTTGCTATTTCTATACTGCCGGTGGCTAAGTCGCGCGGTCCCATAGCCAAACGCAATGGCACCCCTTTAAACTCATATTCCGAGAATTTCCACCCCGGTTTATATTTATCGTTATCATCCAACTTTACGCGTAGGCCCAGGGCTTTTATTTCGTCATAAATTTCAGTGCATTTGGTCCGCACGGCATCAAATTCTTCCTGATTGCGATAAATAGGAATAATAACCACTTGTATAGGGGCTAACTTTGGTGGTAATACTAAGCCGTTGTCATCCGAGTGGGTCATAATCAACGCGCCCATCAAACGGGTTGAAACACCCCATGATGTGGCCCAAACATAATCCTGCTTACCTTCTTTATTGGCAAATTTAACATCAAAAGCTTTGGCAAAATTCTGTCCTAAGAAATGCGATGTGCCGGCTTGCAGCGCCTTTCCATCCTGCATTAAGGCTTCAATACAATATGTTTCTAAGGCGCCGGCAAATCGTTCATTGGCCGTTTTAACGCCTTTTATAACAGGAATGGCCAGTGTTTGCTCAGCAAATTCAGTATACACATCCAACATTTTTTCAGCTTCTGCAACGGCTTCTTCTGCTGTAGCATGAGCCGTATGGCCTTCTTGCCATAAAAATTCAGCCGTGCGTAAAAACAAACGCGTACGCATTTCCCAGCGTACCACATTGGCCCATTGATTAACCAAAATCGGCAAATCGCGATAGGATTGAATCCAATTTCGATACGTATTCCAAATGATGGTTTCAGACGTCGGACGCACTATCAACTCTTCTTCCAGTTTTGCTTCTTCGTCCACCACAATACCCGATCCGTCAGGTGCGTTTTTAAGACGATAATGCGTAACAACAGCGCATTCTTTGGCAAACCCTTCCACATGGCTCGCTTCTTTTGAGAAGAAGGATTTAGGAATAAAAAGCGGAAAATAAGCATTCTCGTGACCGGTTTCTTTAAACATCCTGTCTAAGGTTTGTTGCATAGCTTC
>JACFNM010000787.1 GCA_019454915.1 Chitinophagaceae bacterium | reverse complement strand
CACTGGACGAAGACGAAGATAATTTATACTCAAGGGCAAACCTGGGGGATGATTTAAAAATCAAAACTTATTATGAAAGCATGAATATATCCGGGAGCAACCGGGTGCATTATTTGAAATTCAGATTACCCGTAGAACTCCCATTAGAAAAAGACCAACAATTAAAGCAATCGTTAACAGAGGAGGAGCCGAAAGGCGCTTAACCTCCCGTAAATAGAAAAGGCTTTTCAAATCCGGTTCAACCTGCAGAAGATGAAAAAAACAGTTTATCAACGCACAACTAAATCTCAAAAGCAGCCATTGGGCAAAACCGCCCTGCCCCACCGGAATGATTCCTTTTTCGAATCCGTATACGACGTGGTAAGACTGATTCCTAAGGGACGGGTAACGTCTTTTGGTGCCATTGCAGCGTACATAGGCACCAGGCTGTCTGCACGAATGGTGGGCTGGGCAATGAACTCAGCCGGGTCTGCCTTTCCCCCGGTGCCCGCTCACCGGGTGGTCAACCGAAACGGTATGCTAACAGGCAAACACCATTTTGCCACGCCTACTCTAATGGAAGACCTGTTAAAAAGCGAAGGCGTTAAGGTAAAAAACGATACGGTGGTTAATTTTGATAAACTTTTCTGGGATCCGTCTTTGGAACTGGAAATAGAATAGGGCGACCACCATCGCTTAATTTTTATCCAATAAGAACAGTATTTCTCCGACATTATCAACTCCTTATAGATATGATCAATAAGCCTAAAAGAATCTCTTTATTGCTAACAGCCTTTGGATTTTTTTTATTGAATTCCTGCTCAAACAATAAAACCGATAATGTAATGCAGTTTACCGAAACTCAACTGACCCACGATCCCTATGGACATTTTCTCAACTCCACCCAGGTTTTTTCACCCGACAATCAATGGATTGTGTACGATACACGCAACGACGACGGCGGGATTGGGGTGACCGGAAGCATAGAAATGGTCAATACCAAAACCGGGGAAATAAAACCACTTTATCATACCCAAAATCAAACG
>JACFNM010000192.1:953-7946 GCA_019454915.1 Chitinophagaceae bacterium | reverse complement strand
TAACTCCTTAACACAGTTACTGTATACTATTTACACAAAGAATTAAATACTACCCCATTATTTTTAGATTTGGTTTAAGCTATGGAATTGAAAATAAATCAACCACAGTAATTCTAGTTTCAGCAGTAATTTATTCTTTGGCTATGTTTGTATCAGGTTGGCATTTCGGAAAGGAAGATGCAGATTATTTACCTATTCTTGATGTAGGTTTTCGTTTTCATTTAACAACTTTTCTTGTTCATAATGTAATTTCTTATTTATGGTTTACATTCGGTTTTGCTTCAAAATACGAAAACGTATATACCGTGTATAGTGTATTACTAATTTGGACACCTATCCTTTTCTTCCATTTTATCTTCTTTATTTTTCAACGAAAAAAAGCAATTAAAAATTTGAATAAAGAAGATTTATTCGATTAAAATCGATGAAAATGTCCTATATCAAGGACTTGACATCACTAACAAAATCCATCGAAACCTATATATTCAAATGATTCTACAATAAGTAGCAGGATTAGATTTCATTCATAAAGAAAGCCTGCCACCAACGGCCAATTTTTCGTCAGGCAGGCCGAACTTCTCCGCTCGACATCTTTTCGTAAATCTGAGCTTTGTCGCTCGCTCGATACTTTCCGCTGAAAAATCCTGCCCGGCCGCAAAGCTGGTCACACGTAAGCACTAATTTTATGACGAGCCAGGAACATACAGACAATTAAAGTTTACCCCGCACCGGGGTCTCTCTTCGTCACGGCTCCCTTTCTGTGAAGGCCCCGTCGGAACAGCAATTTCCACATTTTCACATTTTCCGTCGCACCAGGGTCTTCATTCCAAGTTGTTACCGGTGCCCGGGAGACTATCAATTCTCGTATATCATTGTAGTATAACGGCGCAAACGCTCATTGCGGTTTAACTCATAAAAAAATGAGGCCCTGCCTGGCTCACCTGCCTATTAAAATAATAAAAGGGCTTAATACGCTTCCTTTGGTCTTCATTCTATGAATTAAAGCATTAAGTATGCCGGCGACCTTCCCTTTAATACCCTTCCGGAATCCATTATAAAACCCGCTCTTTATCGTCAATGAAAATCCGTATTTATTGAATAACAACCGGTACTCGTCGAAAGACAAAAATCTTTCAGTCCAGCTTCCTGAAATGGGGTCGCAGGTATTGGTGGGATGAAGAAGTAACGGGGGCACGATTCCATTTTCTTTATACATTCTGCACGCTGACTCTATATCAACTTTACGTAACCCTCTTGTATGATCTATCAGAAGATTCAATTCTGAATGAGTAATCTGAGGAATTTCGTCTTTTATAATTTTACTCCTTATCATTCTGAATGGCTCACAAAAATCATCTCCTTCCCATTCATCTTTCTTCTGAACCTTCATTAGCTTCCTTTTCTTCCACCAATTACGATCGTTTGAAGCAGTGGTAAAAATTACCACCAATTCACCATTAATTTTTTGAAGCGAAGCAAAAAAATCATCCAAATCATAAATATGTTCAATAACATCAGTAGCGACCAAAGCATCTGGCGGATTAACAGACAGCTTATTCAGTGACTGGTAATCGCCATGTATGTTTTCGTCAACCGGTAATCCTAATCTCTCGGACAATATCCTTTGAGAAAAGCAACATGCAGAAGAGGTATCCACCTGAACTACTTTTCCGAAGCCACAATATTTGGCAAATAATCCAAGGAGTCCATTGCCGGCGCCATAATCAACAAGGAAGATATGTTCTTTTTCTTTAGGGCTGTACGTTAATAATTCATTTAATACAGTAGCATAAATGCTAATAAAATATTTTTTATGGGTTAATAAATTAGCAAGGTAGGATGCCTGATAATTTTCTAATCCCAAATCCTCCGGGTTGAGATCTGATAGCCTGTCGCAAAAGTTTTCAATTTGCAGGGTTGAGATAAACCGTGAGCTTTTCATGCTAATTTTTAAATGTTACACGGGGACAAAAGGCGATTGCTCAATACTAATTTAAAGGATATTTTGAATAACCAAACAAATTTACTCCTTTCCCGCCACCACGGGCACAATTTCTCCTTTTACCGTTTTTGAATTAAGGTAATCATCAATCTTCTGCAATGAGCCTTTCCTAATACGAGAAATTCTTCAACACAAAAATCGTTCACTGGCAGACCGCCGTTTATCCATGCAGGAATAAAAGCCGTTGCACCGCGAAGACATTCTACGCTTATATCATTCCTGATACGTACACGCACCAGTAAAAAAGCGGAACCGCTTATTCCCGGCGTACCCGCGTCTGTAATTAGTTCCGTTTATTCTCCGGACAATCATTGTTCCATTAAATGAGCAACAATCTTCTGTTCGTAATACCGGAAACAAGGCGTTGAGGGTTCCCCTAACTCATGATGCAGAAGCGGCTTGCGCGAAGCTCTTGTATCTTCTGTCAGGATAAAATCCACTGATTTCAACACCTCTATAGCTCTGAAAGTAATATCGGCAAGGTTCCTGTTGGTGAAAGCTCGATGTAAAGCCTGGCTGTTGCCGAACACCCGACCATCTTAGCTGCTTCATTCTGCCATCTTTAGTGGTAAACTATCTTTTTTGTAGTACATCATCTATATATCTGAATCACTCCACTCCCCTCGCCACATACTGACTACCTAGCTTTTAAATTTTCACTTTCCCACATTCCCATATTGCTCCCGCGGACCTTCCTTTCGTCGGTACTGACCGCTGGTATTCTCTACATTCCCCACATTTTCAAATCTTCAAATCTTCACATTGTCACATTCGCACATTTCTCCCATTTTCACATTTTCACATTCATCACATTCTCCTGCAGTTTGCCATTCTTTTCAACAAAGAAAATCCTGAATAAGTTTTTGTATATTTGGTTACCATTGGTTCCCTAATTATTTACGCCATGTACCAACAACTATCTGATAATGCTTTAGTAGAATTGCTGAAAAACAGCGATTCAAGGGCTTTTGAGGAAATATACCAGAGATACTGGGACCGGTTGTCCTTACAGGTTTTAAAAATTACCGGTTCCCGTGAGGACGCGCGGGATATTGTTCAGGAAGTATTCGTTTCCATCTGGAAGCGCAGATCAGAAATTGAATTAAAAGGCCCGCTGGTAGTATATTTATTCAAAAGTGTTCGCAATGGCGCAATCCGTTACATCGAAAAGAATATAACCCGCAATAATTATTTGCATACACTGTCCGGTAACATCCCCCTGGACATGACCACCCCCGCGTCTCAATACGATTTGAAAGAACTACAGAATAAATTAGAGCAGGTTGTTGCCAATCTACCCCCTAAAATGCAGGAAGTATATCTTTTAAGCAGGAACGAAGGAATGTCTTATAAAGAAATTGCCCAATATTTGGGAATTGCTGAAAATACGGTGCGAAAGCAATTAAGCAACGCGCGTAAATCTATCCGCATGTCGGCAGGCGAATTAACCCTGTTCCTGTTCGCAGGATTAGTGAAACTATTTTTTTGAAATATTTTCGCTCTCTCTACTACTTTCTTCTTACTGATGTAACTTATAAGTAAGGCTCCCGCAAACGGAGTTCCATGACTACTCATGACAAAGGAACAGGCCATCATCTTACTCCAACGCTACCGGGAAGGTTTGTGCTCTGAAAAGGAAAAGGAGGCCGTAGAACGCTGGTATGCCTTGCTGGATGAAAACGGGGAATGGAGTTGGACGGATGAAGAAAAGGTTTTATTTAGAGAAGAGTTATTTGAGCGGATAGCCCTGGAAATTACCGAGGATGACCAGGAGAAAGTAGTTGAAATGTCCAAAAGGATTTCATGGTGGAAAGTTGCGGCGGCGGTACTGTTGCTTGGATCCACAGTATATACGTGGGTATGGATTTCGGGAAATAAAGAAAAAAAGCACGCTCCTGCTCTATCGACTGTTGCCGGGATTATGAATGACGTTCTGCCCGGGAAAACCGGCGCTATACTCACCCTGTCTGATGGCCGGCAGGTTCTGCTGGACACCATGGCAGACGGAACCATTGCCGTGCAGGGTGGTCCTTCTATCTTGAACAAAGACGGGGCACTGACTTATGAAAAGCCAGGTGAGGTCTCGAATATTGTTGCCTATAATTCTTTAGTCACTCCGAAGGGAAGACAATATAAAGTCATCTTGTCGGATGGAACAAAAGTGTGGTTGAATGCAGCTTCATCGCTTTATTACCCGGTTATTTTCACCGGCAATGAAAGGAAAGTGGAAATTTCCGGAGAGGCCTATTTTGAAGTAGCCGAGCAAAGAGATACGAAAGACAGGAAAATTCCTTTTTCGGTAAAGATCAACCAGGAGTCGGGACTGCCGGCAGAAGTACAGGTACTAGGCACTCATTTTAACATCAACGCATACGATGACGAACCAGACACCAAAGTAACCTTGTTAGAAGGATCGGTGAGTGTGCGTACCGATGCGGCTGAACCGATTATGATATTCCCCGGTCAACAGGCCAGGGTGACCAATAAGATTAAAGTGGAAAGAGATGTGGACATTGACGACGTAATGGCGTGGAAGAATGGCGCCTTCCATTTTAAAAACGTGGACGTGAAAGCCGTGATGCGCCAGGCAGAGCGTTGGTACAATATCAGGGTGGAGTATCCTGAGGGCGTGCCCAGAGACACGCTGAACGGTGGAATATCCCGCGATGTAAACCTTTCGCAGTTCCTGGATATTATACGATACAGCGATATCCGGGCAAACATCCGGGAGGGCGTGGTAGAGATAAAGCCTGCTATGGCGGGTAAACAATAGCATTTAATCTGACTCATAAAAAAGCCAGTAGTGGTGGAACACTCCTGGCCAGGATGTGGGTCAATATAAATACAATCGGCAAAGACTAATATTTTATCACCCAACAAAGCAAAGTTATGCAATTTACTGCGTATCTGTACAGTCATTTTATTGTTCATGACGGTACAAAAAACCAAACCCAACGCCTGCCGCTTCTCCCTCACCGGCAGTTTCAGCAGGTAAAACAAATGCTGTTGATTATGAGGCTCATCATTATTCTGGTACTGGCAGCCTGCCTTAAAGTAAGCGCCGGAGGCTATGCTCAGGAAATCACGCTCAGGGCAAAGGATATGCCTTGTGAGTCCGTTTTCAAAGAGATAACCCGGCAAAGCGGCTACCAGTTCTTCTTCAATAAGAGGCTCATCCGGAACGCCCGGAACGTTTCAGTGGAATTGAATGCCGTTCCGGTGGAAAAGGCGATCAAAATCTGTTTTACAGATCAGCCTTTCGATTTTGTTATTGTAAACAAAACGGTTGTGATCCGTAAAAAGGAGAAGCATGCTGTAGTGATGTCCGAAACCGCTCCTTCCGAAATTCCTCCGGTAACCATCAGGGGGAAGATCACCGATGAGCAGGGGAACGCGTTGCCGGGAGCCACGGTGAGCGTGAAAGGAGCTAATAATACTACTGTTGCCAATGAGGAGGGCGTGTTTACTATAGAAGCCAATACAGGCGATCGCCTGGAGATTTCATTTGTTGGTTTTGAAACCAGGGAAGTGGTAGTAGGCAGCGCTACTTCGTTGCGGGTAACGCTAAAAGCCGTTGATGCCGGTTTGGGTGAGGTGGTAGTAGTGGGATATGGAACACAAAAGAAAGTGTTCCGTGAAGACTTCAGATCTTAATAATATTCCTGCTGCTAACCTCTCCAACGTAATAGCAGGCAGGGCTGCGGGTATAAATGCTGTTGGTAATTCAGGGTTAGCCGGTGCCCCTTCCAGTATACGTGTGCGTGGTAGTTTTGATGAACCGTTGTATGTGATCAATGGGATAATAAAAGAAAAAGCTGATTTTGATGCTTTGGATGCCAATGAAGTAGAAAGCATCAACTTTTTAAAAGATGCGGCAAGTGCCTCAGTCTATGGCTCCAAGGCGGGGAACGGTGTTGTTTTGGTGACTACCAAATCCGGTACGATTCAAAAGCCAACTTTCGAATACAAAGGCTCTTATTCAGCTTCTAAACCTACAAGACCATTACAAAATTTTACCGCCACCCAGGAAATAGAATTTCTTAACCAGATGGCTGTGACTCAGGGACAGCCAAAACCTTACGGGCAGGATATCTATCATTACTTTAAAGACAAGAGTTATAGTATTAATGATTACATATGGCAAACACCAACGGTGCAGCAACACAACTTGTCGGTAAGGGGTGGCACAGAGGCTATTACCTATTACCTGTCGCTAGGATATCATGACGAGAAGGGGTCGTATAAGAATCTTGATTATGGCAGGTATAATTTCCGTTCCGATATTACGGCAAATGTGTCCAAGCGGTTTAAAATAAACCTGAATCTCAGTGGTAACCAGCGTAACTATGATCGCTGGTATTGGCCTTATGACGACCCAGAATATTTTACCGTAAGTGATCTTTATAGGGCTACCTTTAACTGGTCGAGATTGTATCCTTTTTATGTGGATGCCGCGGGGAACCCGTCCACCAATACAAATGACTTTCCAGTAATTCCTAGCGCATGGCATCCGGTTGAACTGATGGTTAATAGTCCCGGATACTGGGATATCAAAAACAGAACACTGGATGGCATCCTTCGTTTTGATCTTGATCTCGGAAATTGGGTAAAGGGATTGAGCACAAGTTTGGTGGGACAATATACCGGCAACGACCAGGATAGTAAATCTTTTGTTGTATTCAACAAGGCTTACATTTTTCAATCTGCCAGTGCAACAAATAAATTCATTCCCGGCCCCATAGACCCGACCAAAATTAATTTGCATAATCTCAAAGCCAATTATCCAAACATCGCTGAAAATTTGATTTTTTATAATTCTTATCAGATCAACTGGAATCTGCAATATGAGAGGTCGTTTAGCAAGCATCTTGTGTCTGCGCTCGCAGTTTATGAACAGGGAGGTGAAAATTTGAAAAATCTAAGCGGTCGTGCAGATGCATTATTGACTACTTCTATTGATCAAATTTATAATGCCTCTACCGATGCAGGCA
>JACFNM010000192.1:0-943 GCA_019454915.1 Chitinophagaceae bacterium | reverse complement strand
CGGCGGTGAAAGTGAGACTTCACGTGCCTCTTGGATTGGCCGCTTGAATTACAGCTATGATGAAAAATACATCGCGGAATTTTCGTTCCGCGATGACGGGAATTTTAGATTTGCGCCAGGACACCAGTGGGGCTTTTTTCCTTCTGTATCGGCTGCATGGCGTATCTCTGAAGAGAATTTATTAAGGGATGTTACTTGGCTCAGTAATTTAAAGTTGCGGGCTTCTTACGGTGTAACCGGTAATGATGACGGCGGACTTTACTATGGTACACAGGGAAGCATTGCTCCATTTCTTTGGGCGCCAAGTTATAACAAGAGTACCGGCTATGTATTTGGCACTTCTCTTGCTGATGGGATTACCATTGGCGGAATACCCAATCCCAACCTAACATGGTCAACTTCAAGAATGTTTAATATAGGAGTTGATTATGGATTTTTGGGTAATAAACTGACAGGTGAGTTTGACTATTTCACCAGGAAACAAATCAATATCTTAGGTGCCCGCAATAGTTCCACTCCCAATACATTGGGGGCAACATTGCCCCCTGTTAATTATGCAGCTCGTTCCTGGAAAGGATTTGAGCTATCGGCAACCTGGAGGGATAAAGCCGGCAACGTTAATTATTCTGTATTTGGTAATATGGGGTATTCTGTTGATCGCTGGGATATACTGGATCAGGCTACAGCGTTCACGGATGGTACATATAAGGACAATTGGAGAAGCGTTATAGGGGAGCCTCAGGACAGAGTATATGGGCTTATTTCCAAAGGTATTATAAGAACACAGGCTGATCTGGATAAGCTTCCGGCGGGTTTTACACAATACGGAAGGGTTCCCAAATTAGGGTATCTGCTATTCGAGGATATCCGAGGGCAGAACTTTTCAGAAGGTCCCGACGGTAAGATTGACGACAACGACATGACCTATCTTTCCAACAATGGA
>JACFNM010000786.1 GCA_019454915.1 Chitinophagaceae bacterium | reverse complement strand
CTGAAAAATAACAGGATAGAGGTTCATAATAATGGCGTGGAACCGTGGAAGGTCACGCTGGTTGATACAGGCGAAAAAACAATGACCGGAGGCAGGATAAAAAGGATCAAAGACTATGTGGGCAAAGAAACATTCTGTCTGACCTATGGTGATGGAGTTTCGGACATCAATATCAGAGAGCTGATAGAATTTCACAGGAAGCAGAATTCACTATCAACTCTTACCGCTGTGCAGCCGCCCGGCAGATTTGGGGTCATAAAAATAAATGAAGAAGAATCCAGGATTTCGAGTTTTAAAGAAAAGCCGGACGGTGACGGCGCATGGATAAACGCGGGTTTCTTTGTAATGGAGCCTGGTGTTATTGATTATATATCCGGCGACTCAACGGTTTGGGAACAGGATCCCATGCAGAATCTTGCCCGTGACGGTGCTATTTCGGCATACAGGTACAGTGGTTTTTGGCATGCGATGGATAATCTGCGTGATAAGTATGAGCTTGAGGAATTATGGAAATCGGGTAAAGCGCCCTGGAAGGTATGGTAATGGATGAATATATCAGGAACTGATAATAAAACTATTATGGAAAATTCTCTGGACATTATTAATAAGGATCTGGAATTAATCTGTTACAACTTAAATAAAGAATTTGCACATTTATCAGGGAAAAAAGTCTTAATAACCGGAGGAGCCGGCTTTCTTGGTTATTACCTGGTACAGGCTCTTTTACATTGGAATACAAAGGTGGATAAAACCAGGCAGATTAATGTAACAGTATACGATAATTTTATCCGTGGTGTACCTCACTGGCTTACGACTATAGAGAAAAACAATGAGAATATAAAATTAATCAGGCATGATATTACACATCCACTCCCGGTTGATATGGATGATTTTCATTTTGTTATTCACGCTGCGTCTATTGCATCACCTTCTTTTTACAGAATGTATCCAATAGAAACTATGGATGCTAATGTAAATGGATTGCGTAATTTACTGGATTACTGTCTCAGGCAAAAAGAAAAGAAT
>JACFNM010000785.1:511-1027 GCA_019454915.1 Chitinophagaceae bacterium | reverse complement strand
TAACCCTGGTAATAAGTTCGGTTGGCTTTAGCACTAAAGAGGTCTTTGTCAATAGTCAATCACCGCTTAATATCACTTTGATGAGCGGTGCGCCGAACGCGTTATCAGAGGTTGTTGTTGTAGGCTTTGGAAGTAAGCAGCGCAGGGATGTTGTAACCACGGCGATTTCTAAGCTTGATAATAAAGTCCTGGAGAATGTTCCATATTCGAATGCTGCTGCTGCCCTTCAGGGTACGTTGGCTGGTGTAAGAGTACAAACCAATTCGGGTCAGCCCGGTGCCGCTCCTAATATTATTGTAAGGGGAGGTACTTCTATCAATAGCCCCAATAGTTCTCCACCCATTTATATTATTGATGGCGTTTTGAGAAGCAATATGAATGATATAGACGTTAACGATATTAAATCCATACAGGTATTAAAAGATGCTGCAGCCACAGCTATATATGGTGCACAAGGGTCAAATGGAGTTGTAATTGTAGAAACAAAATCTGGCCTGAGTGGAAAAACACAGGTGA
>JACFNM010000785.1:0-501 GCA_019454915.1 Chitinophagaceae bacterium | reverse complement strand
CTGTCGGCAAAAGACGAAGTATATTTTGCCCGCCTGGGTCTGTTGGCAACCGGTGGAATCAACTCATCATTTCTGGCACAATTAGACGGAAGCACGTATTTAGGCGGAGCTGGTAATGATCTTACCAATAGAACCGCCAACTCATTACAGTACCTGACACCTGAAAACCAATATAAGCTCAATGAAGGCTGGGAAAGTATTCCAGATCCTGCCGATCCGTCCAGGACATTAATTTTTTCAAACACTGATTGGCAGTCCCGTTTGTTTAGGAAACCATTATCCCAAAGTCATTCTATCTCCGTATCAGGCGGCAATCAAAAAGCCCGGTTTTATCTGGGATTAGGGTATCTGGATGGTAAGGGCATAGCCATTCAAACAGACTATAAGAGGTTCAGCATGAACCTTAATGGAGAATTGAATATCAATGAAAAGATAAAGCTCTATTCACGGGTGATGTATGCTAATACAAGGAATACTCAGGTGCCCACAATAGACATTTTT
>JACFNM010000191.1:888-7971 GCA_019454915.1 Chitinophagaceae bacterium | reverse complement strand
AATGATTCCATTCGTTTAACGCGGGTGGAATTTTTTGTTTAGATATTGCCCCGGTGGTGGAATTGGTAGACACGCAGGACTTAAAATCCTGTTCGCAGCAATGCGAGTAACGGTTCAACTCCGTTCCGGGGCACTCTTAAGCCGATCAGCGATGATCGGTTTTTTATTGCTGCCTATGTACTACGTATACATTCATTATTCCCCAAAATGCGACTGCTATTATATTGGTTATTGCGCCGATATAGAAGCAAGACTCCAACGTCATAATGCAGGAATGGTGACTGCAACCCGCAATTGCAGACCTTATACGCTCCGGGGAAGTAAGTCCTTTCAAACTGGAACAGACGCCAGAAAAGAAGAAGCACGTATCAAAAAGCAAAAAAGCAGAAAATACATTGAGTGGCTTTTGGATGGAAATTGGTAGATACGCCCCGATTTAAATCCCTTTTAAAGCAGATACCTGAATTGTATAAAGCATACATATGCTCAAATGCTCCAACCTTTATAATAACATCAATTTGTATTTTTAAATTACTCATCCGCTATTTCGCATTTTAAAAAAGGTCGTTTTTATGCTGTACATTGGTCGGGTATTATTTTTTTCTTTTGGGTATATCAATCAACGACCGCTATCTTCCGTGCGATTGACAGATTCCATATTGATTTCCTTCACGTTCCGAACCCTGTTCTTATCTATTTTATATATTACGGCGGAACCGGCTCCACCGGTGTAAATACCATTGGTAAACATACAATCTGCAATAGGAGATTCTATTAAAATCAGCGATTTTCCGTCACCCATCAGATTCATAGCGAAGATGTTATTAATCTTACCGGCAACGGATGCTGATCCATATCCTCCTCCGCCAACCAATAACGTGTAAGGGCTTCCACCATAGGGTGGAGGAGTATCAGTGCGTTCTTTTGTGATGACTCCGTTGATATATACGTGATGAATACCTGCACTGTCACTTGCCCTGATAGCTACGCCCGTATAATTGGTTTGACAGTTGGTAATGAATATTTGCTCCGTGTCATCTTCCGGCCCGTTCCATCGGGTGGAGGTAACCTGGTAGGAGTTGACATCGCCGTTGGTGTGATAATAAGGGGCGGCATCCAGACTCGACAATGCAATCAGGTCATCTCCATTAATACCGGTGATGTTGTTAATCCGGAAGTATTTGCATCCGTGCCTTAAGTTGATGGCATCTTTATTATACACCTTTTTGTCAACCCCATTGATCTTAATTGTCTCCGGATTGTGAAACCTCAGGTCGGAAAGATATGCATTACGCGTTCTTTCAAAACTTATCGCCCATGCGTGCGAATGCTCTACCCTGATATTGGTTAGCGAAAATCCATCCACATAAGCAATCTGAATCAAATTATTGCGCCAGTCGCCTTTTTGCTTTCGTCCTTGTTTCCCTGCATCCGTTCCATAACTGATTCGCCCCTTTTCGCTTTCCGAATGCAAGGTAAGTGTACGATAAGCATCTCCGGTAGAACGCGGATTGGAAGCGCCTTTCAAAACGACTTCACCTATGCCCACTATACTGATATTCTTATTCCATTGCGGGTTGATGATTCCGATGCCGACGTTATCGCTTCGGAACATATTATCTCTGCAGGAGTCAGATAGTTGAAGAATACAATTATCAAGTATAACGGTCATGTCGGAGGGCAGCAGGATGGCATGATCGATTTTCCAAAGATTGCTGCCGTTGGCATTTACAGTTGGGATCAAAATTTTGCCTGTTGACTTTCGGGCAGCATCTATTGCAGCCTGTATGCGTTCTGTATCGTTACCCCGAAAGCTATTGGGCGTAATGACAGAATCGTTGATCGGAAGAGCTTCCGCCGATAATACGATCGAAACCAGAAAAGAAATGAATAGATGTTTCATTTGCTGTGTTTAGGATATATTGAAATCAACCGATGTCGGCCGGCCAGTGTGTTGTAATTCCCTGTGACTGTATAAACTGCTGAAATTCTTCCAGCAATTTTTTATTCTCCCGTACGGCATGAGGTACCGTTTTTTTGTTTATCGAAAAAGCTATCAACATGCCGGCGGCTTCCCCGATGCTCCATTCTACCGGATGAAGCCGGTAGCAACCATTGGTTATATGGGTGGTGCCAATATTCTTATTGGCGGGAATCAGATTCTGCACTCTTTGTGGTAATAAGGCCCCCAAAGGAATTTGAAAAGGAAGCGAGGCAAAATCTATGTAATTGTTTTTTCCCGTGTCGGGATGGAGATCAATATGATAGTAGCCTATACCTACACTGTCAAAAAAATCGGCAGCCTTTACTCCTGCTTTTTCTCCCGCGACTATTTTTCTGTTTTCTTTTCCCACGTGCTCTTCTAATACGGTAAAAATGGCTTTAATACGACGGGATTCGCGTATATAAGGATATTTAGCCAGTCCGTCCTCTGTGCCCATGATATCCCTGCGTAATCGTAATCCCGACCAGCCAAATCCTCCATCCGGCCGGGGCGCTTCCGTTTGCAACCAATACAGCAACGACAGGCTTAGTTGTTTTCCCTGCTTAATCGCGGATTGAAATGTTTTTTCATCCACATCAATGATGTTGTTAAGAAAATAATCATTTTGTGGCCAATTGACGATAGTGATATCACTCTGATAATAGCCGGGTTGAAAATTATTGCGGTCAATGATTCTTCTGTAGTTCCACAAATTCAGCATCTGACCCGTTGGTTTACCCGTGGGATCGAATCCGAGCGCTTTGGGTTCCAGTGTTGAAGGATTAGAATAGGAGAGGGATAGCAGCTTTCCCGGCCAGGCGGGTTTCAAATCCGGAACCAGACCCTTCCAGAAGGAATACGTTTCCGGTTTGTCAATAACATGATTTTCTTCCGGCAGGTAATCCATGGCGAAACAAAAAGTAAACGCCTGGTTATGCGCCGGATTCGCTTTGTCGGCAGCGTGCAATTCTTTAGTAACCTGGCGGGATTCAGCCCCTGTAACATATTCCGTTTTAGTTAAGGGTAATAATTCTCCGAGTTCTGTTGCGTCAATGAAGTAGGGCGCCCTGAGTATAATTTCTTTCCCTGTTTGTAGAGACCGGGCATTTAATCCGGCCACCTGATCGTTGTTAATATCAGCGTTAATGATTTTATGTTCGGTTAATAAGATAAGTTTTCCTGAACTGATATACGGGGCGAAAAGATCTAGCAAAACAGATAAGGCCACGCGGGGTTCATGGCATAATCTGGAAACAGCACCTGCTCCGGGATTTAATATCGGGTTGTTCCGGGCTGTTTCTGTCAGTGGATAATGATCAACATAATATTTCCGGATAGCATTGCGCAGGTCACGATAGGATTGTGTACTTCCTGTAAACTCTATCCATTGATGTTCGTCGGGACAACTCAGCCCCTGCTGAGTGAGCTGTCCGCCAATCCAGTCTGTTTCTTCGGTCATGACCACCCGGAGTCCGTTACGCAAAGCAGCTAAAGCAGCAGCACATCCACCCATTCCGGCACCGGCAATTACCAGATCGGCTGACAGGCCGTTGTTCGTGGGAAAAGAATGAGAGTGCCTGTTTATAGTATTAGACGATATGTTTGGGATGGTCATAAGATATCCGCTCCCCACACCCAACGATTGAATAAAGTGTCTCCGTTTCATCAAAGATTTAAATATGGCAATGAAGATACTTGATTACAGGCATATATGGAAGTTTACCATCGTAAGTGATGAGTCAGTGCTCATAGGTATCCTGCGGATAATATGGTCTATAGTTTTTATGGTGCAGGTTGAAACGGTAACATCCGTTGTCCAATTTTTCAGGAGTTGCATTCAAAGGAGTCCAGCAGGGTTTGTTGATGTCATCTTTATCATATAATTCGTGAAGTTCAGTAGAAGAAATGGAATACAATAAAGAGAAGTTTTTATGCATGAGTTGTGCTTTTCCCTTGCCACCAAGATTCCAGGCTACTGAGTAACACCGAAAAAAGTTTGGAAACAAACACAGAATCTTCGTGGTTAGAATCAAACTCTGCCTTATCGAAGAAGCAGGGCTAAGACTGCATTATCTCATTTATTTTGTTCTGCCATTCGTCTTCAAAAACTACCTGGAATTTAAAACTATTGTCGGGAAATTCATCAAATAGTTCTTTCCACGTTTTTTTAGCTCCTAATTCATTGCAAAGTGCAAAGACGCTTTTCTTATACCGGGTGTCCTCATTTTCCTTTAGGTGAACGCCCTTTGTTTCCAATACGTAAACTGTATCATAATCAGCCTGGCTTTGGGTATTTCCGGAATGAGAAGGAACTTTTGATTTAGCCGCAATAAAATCAGGATAAATTTTGTTTCGCTGCCAGCCCTGGATATGAAAATCTTTTCTTGCGCGGTTGCGGTACCACCACAGCAACTGCTCCTGTTCGTCAAGATAAATGGCAATAGTTTTTTCTGTATCGTTTAAATCTTCATCGGGAACGTAGTCAAACAATGATTTTTGAATGGGTGAATTGTCTGAACGCACTAATTGCCGATTGCTTTTTACGTTGATGTGCGAAGGCAGAATATGATGTCCTTTGTCCTGGAGTAAAAAGAAAAATAATCTTTTCCGGTCAAGCAATTTCCTGAATACATTTTCTGCCAAACGATTTCTCTCCTTATCTAAAATCTTTTTCAGTTCTTCGATGATAAAAACAAAGTTAGCCGCGATGATTTCCTTATCGTATTTCTTTGCAAGAAGTTGCAGGGCTTGTTTTCCCAGGTCAAAAGCAATCCAGGGATTGGGTACTATATCGCTCAACTGTCTTGCTAAAAACGCTTCGTCAATTTCAAGTGTGCCACGGGTTTCGAGTCTTCCCGTTTCCTGTAATAATTCCTTTTCTACTTTACTTAAACCTAAAGTGAGTTCCTGTTCTTTGGCCTGGTTATCGCTTAATGTCTTATCAGATATTTCTGATATATCCGCTTTATTCCAGTCTATGGCATTCAATATATCTGCTTCGAAAATTACATCCCGCCAGCTATCCTTCTCCTGGACGACAAATTTGGGCAGGTATATTTTCCCTTCAAACTTTTTAAACCCCGGACGATAAGCTGAGTCCCTGTGCCTTTCTTTCTGTCCACCGATAATGCCTTCATCACTGACCAAACGACCCGCTATATCTCCCAATCCTTCGTTTTCCAATCCGTTTTTTATTTCTCTTACCAGGGTTGCCGCATTGGGTTTGTACGTATAAATATAGCATTCGTCCAATTCTTTTACCTGGGTTTTTCGTGCATTGGGTTGCCTTAAAATCCTGCCGACTAATTGCGTTATGCCGGTTGCAGATTGTGGATTGGTAAGGATGGTAAGAATATATGCAAAGGAACAATCCCATCCTTCCTGTAAGGCCTGTTTGGTAATGATGTAGCGTATTTCGCAATCTTTGGCAAAGAGGTCAATACCTTCGATGTCGTCTTTTTCACTGCTTTTTATTGCAATCTGTTTTTCGGGGACACTACATTTTTTTATCAAAAATTCTTTTGCATCCTCCGCGTGGATGAAATCGGTTCCACGTTGATCCCTGCCCGTGCGTTCCACCTGTATTAAACAAATCGGACGAATATATTCGCCGGTATTTTGTTCGTATTCTTTGGCTTTCTGCTCCAATTGATTTCGTTTTTCAAAAGCGGCTAGCATGGTATCTCTCCAATCCAAACTTGCTTTATTGGTAAGATGAATATCTAACTTTATCATTTCTTCTTCATGCAATTCCCGGCCGGTAATCTTTACCAGCTCATTGCTGTTGGGTGGCGGTGTTGCCGATAGTTCAAGAATAAAAGAGGGATTGAAATTCCGGATTGTATTTCTTGCCAGTTCGCCATAGGCTCTGTGTCCTTCGTCAATGATGACCAGGGGTTTCAGTACTTTCAGTGCGTTACCTAACGAAGTTTTGATTTGCCGTTGAAATATTTCTTCCTCTTCGCCAAAGTAATCAAGGTTGGGCAGGCGGTCCAGCAACTCATTTTGAGCAGGGTAGTTATCTTCTGCAGGGAAAAAATCGGTAAAGCCGCCTGCATCCCGGAATACTTTTAGTGTTTCTTTGTTTTGCCTGTTTGCGGAAGGTAGCATGAGTAACAAAATTACTAGGTTTTCTTTTACATCAAGGCGGTTAAACAGTTCTGTTTTTTCTTTTATCAAAGTTCTGCCGCCGCTTGAAATATCTAAAACCTGCCGGTAAGGATGTTCCCTGTTTTTGAGGGCCGAAATGGTTTGCCGGTAGATTTGTGTGGAGGGTACAATCCATAATACAAGCCCTGTTTGTTTTTTGAGATACGACTTTTGAATTAAATCTATGCTGTGGCAAGCCAAAAATGTTTTACCGCCACCGGTAGGCACTTTTAAATAGATATCGGGTAGTGGCTCCTGTAAACCGTTTGTTTTGCTGTGATAAATAGTTTTGTTGGTTGCCTGCGAAAAAGCCCTTTTCGGAAAATTGTAATCCCTTGCCACGTCAGGGTCAATCTTTAAGGCATTGGTGTATTTAGCTTTAAAGTCGTTTAAGGCACTCAGGTAATTTTTGAGTGTGTTTAATACTTTTTCCTGGTAGTTTTTTAGTTTCATAATTTCACGCAAAGGCGCAAGGGCGCCATGTTTAATAAAGTTTTAGTTTCATGATTTCACGCAAAGGCGCAATGACGCAATGAGTTGTGACGCCTCCTTTCCTCCTTTCACGCAAAGGCGCAATGACGCAATGAGTTATAATTCCTCCTTTCATGATTTTACGCAAGGGCGCCAAGGCGCCGGGTTTTATAAATTGTTTACTACTCGTTTAATGCCGTCTTTTATAAGTTCGACGTTAAAATTAATCATAAGTCCAAGTTTAATATTCGTAAGCCGCAAATAAGTAAGTAATATTTTATAGTGCACAGGCGTAACCGTTTCTACCGATTTCAGTTCAATCATTATCCTGTCTTCAACGATAACATCAGAACGAAACCCCAAATCCATTTTAATGTCTTCGTACATAAATGATATACCCTGTTGTCTTTTAAACCGTATTCCGGCTTTTGCCAGTTCATAACATAGCGCTTCTTCATACACCGATTCCAGCAGCCCCG
>JACFNM010000191.1:0-878 GCA_019454915.1 Chitinophagaceae bacterium | reverse complement strand
TCGGTCATTGTAGAAATCTTTTCATTTTCATCATTTCATCTTTGCGCCCTTGCGTGCTATTCCTTCTCACCCTTGCGCCCATTGCGTCTTGGCGTGCCACTCCTTCTCTCCTTCGCGTCCCTTGCGTCTTGGCGTGCCACTCCTTCTCTCCTTCGCGTCCCTTGCGCCTTGGCGTGCTATTTCTCATTGTCCTTGCGTGCCACTCTCTTTCACCCCTGCATTCTATAAATTTCATACGGCAACTGACAAAAGTCAATCCTGTGCTCCATCAACGTATAATCGTCCACATATTTTGCCGGGGCAAAAACCAAACGCTGCTTGCCTTTAAATTTTGAAAAATTGCGCACTCCATCCAATGTAAGTGCATTTTGCTTTAGCCAGTCAATGTCCGGCTCATATTGCATATATAATTCATAGCTTTCTGTTTCACCGATGAAGTTTGTTTTGCGGTTGATTTTCCTTTCGTTGAATTCTTGTCCGGTGGCGGTATAAAAAATATACCGTGCCAATTCTTCATACTTTGGCAAACTCTTTCCGGTAAGTATGCTTTCCATTTCAATACTGTCGCCTAACTCAAAATAGCTGAAACTGCCACCTGTACCTTTTTTCAGGCTTTCACTTTTGGCTGTCTTTACACCTTTGATAACCCTGCGCACTCTTTCGGCTGTAATGGTATTGGCATAATCTTCCTGCTCTACCAAAATAAATTTACGATTACCGCCGTCTTCCTTGTTGAGTTCTAAAACTGCGTGTGCTGTTGTTCCGGAACCCGCGAAGCTGTCAAGGATAATATCGTCTGGATTTGTTGAAAGCTTAATAATTCTTTAGAATAATTAATTTAAGCCGCATCGGCTGATAGTTCTTTGAAAGTCTTGGTT
>JACFNM010000784.1 GCA_019454915.1 Chitinophagaceae bacterium | reverse complement strand
ACCTTCTTAGAATAGAGAGACCGGAATTCCGCATTACCCACGACTGTCATGAGTCATGCCTTACTTCTCATTTTGTTTTGTAAAAATATTTCACCATTCGAAGTCCCGCCGCCCGGCATCAATGCTTTCCCGGATTTACGAACCGCGTGTACTGTTTTTCCACTTCCACCGCATTCACCCATCCATCCATTATCCATACACCATATTGTAATTTTAATTTCTGCCCCTTTTTCAATTCCATAGGTCCGTCAAAAAGAAGCGATGGAGTAAAGAACAGGTTTCGGTCTTTGGCATACCATATATACCAGGGAGAGGGATGCCTGGGATTGAGGGGATGATCAAAAACAACGATCGAAACTTTGTTTCCATGATTGACCGCTTTCACACCCATCCATTTTTCCTGTTCGCCATAACCGGTCAAATCTGCGGTATTGGTCCAGGTGCTGGACACAAAAAATGATACGTCCTTCAATTGATCCGACCCCCTGTATGAGAGCCCTGCATATCCTCCCCAGGAAACGCCTCCGTGTTTTCCGGGCTTTTCAAGATACAAAACAACATCCTTAACAGCGGTAAATTCATGCTGCCAGGTCATCATGTATTGACCGTTTTCCGGCGCCGGGATGACTAAAGTCCTTTTCTCGGACAAAACCACACCGGAAGAATCCGCATAGTCTATTCTCACTTTTATATCAGCGTCCGGCTTCGATGCTTTTCCTATATGATATTTTACGTCCCTGATGATACTGCGTCCTTTCGATAAACCCGTTTTGGGATCTTCTTCCCAATAGTTTACTCCGTTGATGGTCTTCCAGGAAAACCAGAGACCTCGGTGCCACGGATGATCTGCCGGGCGTTCCAGAGTAATGTCCAAACCGGATGGCGTTCTTAAAGGATGGAAATAAGGCTTGTCGGCAGACTTATCAAAATTGAATTGCCATATAATCTGATCGTTCTTCCATAACGCAATCCGATTATCCTCTTTCAGCCATGAATAACCTTTCCCCTGTGAAAAAGCAGCGGAAGCAAT
>JACFNM010000783.1 GCA_019454915.1 Chitinophagaceae bacterium | reverse complement strand
AATAAGATGTGGGTTCCCTGCTGATAAATAATTTCAAATTGCCCTTTTAAGTTTTCTATCCTTTGCTTCATATTGTGCAACCCGTTACCTGTCAGTTCTTTTCCGGCAGTATCTATTCCTTTTCCGTTATCTGCTATCGTAATATGTAATTGGTCGCCGAGCGTGATATGAATCTCCACGTAGTCGGCCTTGGAATGTCTAACAATGTTGTTTAAGGCTTCTTTGGCTACAAGAAATACTTGTCTCCGGATATTGCCGTTTACCTCGATAACGGGCATTTTTGAGGGTTGTTTGAAACTGAGCCGGATACCGGCTTCTTCCAGAAATGCGCCGGCATATTGCTTCAGGTACAGAATCATAGCGGCAAAGGTGTCGTTGTTGTTGTTCAGCGACCAGACTATCTCATTCATGTTCTGGATAAGCTCTCCCGATTTGCAGGAAATATTATTCAGATAATCCCCGTTAATCCCAAATTGCGGATCTTTGATCATCTCTGCCATCAGCCGAATTGTTGACAATCCGCCCCCGAGATCATCATGCAGTTCTGCCGAAATACGGGCGCGCTCCTGCTCAACGGCTATCTGTCTCGCTATCTCATTAGCCTGCAAAGTTTTAGTCTTTACCACAAGACCTATATTCAGAAATATAAAATCGCCAATGATACCGAGCTGGAGAAAGAGATTAGAGTGATCCTGATGAATACCAAAATTTGGCGCTGCCATACCAAGATACAGGGCAAGGCATCCTCCGATAGCGACTATGCTGCTTCCAATGATTAAGTATTTGGCATAATTATAAACCCGGTAAACCCGGATGAGCAAAATGACAGATATGATAAATGTAATGGCAAATACAACCGAGTAGATTTGTAACTCAAGAAGGATATTACCTGTAATCAGAAGGAATATCAGGCTCAACAGGGTATAGGCTATAATGAAATTCTCGAGTATAATAAAATACCTGTTCAGACGGGGAGTTTGTTTTGTTCCCAAAAACCTTCTTCCAAATTTGATATACAGAGCATAAGAAAG
>JACFNM010000190.1 GCA_019454915.1 Chitinophagaceae bacterium | reverse complement strand
ACAAAAAAAGTCAAGACTACAGAAAAATAGCTAAACCCTGCCTGCCGGCAGGCAGGGTTTAGCTATTTTTCTGAGGTCGTTTCTGGTACCCGCTTATTAAAGAAGTCCTTACTATTCTATTTACTATTTATTAAAATCGCAAATCTCAGATTTCTTACAAAAATCATTTCCGACATTCACTTTCTTCTCCTGTCTTAATAATTATTAATAGTAACAGGAACAATCAATCCCATATACTAGATTGGTTGTTACTTTACCGGACGTTTCAACCAGTACTGCTACGCCTTGTTGTGTTTGAGCGTTTTTACATAATTGCCCATCGTGGTTACAATCTTTACTTCAATGCGATTCGTTCCCTTTTGCAATAAACCGGTGATATCAAATAGTCTCCTCCCATACCATCGTACTCCCGCATGCTGACCGTTGACGATCACTTCCGAAATACCAAAGACCTTACCAAGGTTCAAAATGGTTCGCTGCGGATTTTCAATCGTGATGTCTTTCCGATAGGTCGCCGTACCCGTGAAAGTCTCCATACGACTGTCAAGTTTCATATCTATCAGGTTATCGAGTTCTATATCGCTTACCTGCCCCGTCTGGCTGTGATGCAAATTCACTTTCCAGTTCTTACTGATTTCTACGGAATGATATCCGTTATTGGGAAGCGGATTAAAAGGCGCTAATGTGGCATTGTCGTTTTTATCAACTACGATCATCAGTGATTCTGCGGGACCAAAATCATGATAAAACACAGCATCCCGGTTTAAGGTGAGCCGGTAGCGCTCGCCTTTTTCCGGATCCCAGATAGACATCTTCCTGCTACCGATTATTTTTTTATCAAAAATTATTTTCGCCTGATAGGGAATATTTCTGTTGGCATTCTGAAAAAAATAAAACTCACTGCCGTCATCGCGGATGTATCTGTTTTGCATAAAATAGCGATCGGGAGATTCGATTTTCAGATATTGTGGTAATCCCTCTGTCTCCTGAAGTTGATGGTACCATTCCAAAACCCGGTTATCAATCGGTTTGGGTACTACCTTAAAGCCTTTGTTCAGTTTTTGTATTTCTTCCGTAAGATGGCGAATCCTTTCGTCTCTTTTCTTGTAATCTTTATACCCTAACGACTTATACGGCGCATGATCAATGCAATAAACCCGACCTCCGCCTTTGACCATATCGCGGATTTTTTGGAGTGCTTCTTCGCTGATGCTGCGTACTTCCACAAGAAACAGTACCCCATAACTTCTTTTACCATACACCAGTTTCCCACTCACCACTTTGCTTCCCTTAAGGATAAATTCTGAAACGTAATCACAACCTCCTCCGGTTTTGTGAATAGCTTCCCAGAGCAGCGTAGTATAGGGAGGATCGGCAATCTCGGGAAAAGGCTCCGTTTGTACACCATGGTTTGCCCACAGATCGAAATCGGCGGGCAATATCGCGATGTCAGCATATTGATCCGCATTCATCAGTTGCGTCGAGAGGCGCGCTTTATAGTCATACAACAAATGAAAATACGGCCAGAAATTACTTCTTTCGTTGACATAGGAGCCATAGCGAATCCATCCCGGGAAGGGAACATCCGGCGGACAATAATTATACCCTTCCATCACCGAATGGGTAATACCCGACAGGATACTCTGGTCCGAACCCACTTTCATCAATTCGAGTTCAGTGTTGAATACCAGATAGGTATTGGTCATATCCTCACAACTGATTTCCCTTTTGCCGCTGAGATGCGCTGCTGAAGACACATACTTGTTGATCATCGTATATCCCCTTCCGCGGCGATAATCCTCATCGCCCATTTCCTCACCCAGCTTATGCCACAAATAGTTGGTTGTCCACGACTCCCCTTCGGGAATGTCAAACTCCATACTGGATTTGAGTCTGAAAAACCCTCTGCCGTATGCCTGTCCACGGGATTTAACGCCCAGGTTTCTACACCACTCCACGTAAGTATCTGTAAAACGTTCTTTTAATAAACTCGCTTTCACAAATTCAAAATCAAACCGCACACGGCTCAGCGTATCGCGGAATTCTTCAGACTTTTCAGCGCCGTAATGCTCATCCAGCACCTGACCAAGCCGGCCTACCTTGAACATAATAAATGGCAGGAAGGGGAAAACGTCATATCCGCATCTCTTCTTAAACTCCTCGCCAAAATCACCCGTCCAGTTGGAACCCTCCAGTTCCATGCTGTCGTGGAACAATGCCCGGAGATAATCCGACAACGGACCTATTTGTTTTTGCATGGTGTCGGACATATTATAAAGATATTTCTCCACGGCCGCCTTATTCATGTGATCCAGTATGGAGCCCGCCGCGCCCGGTGCACCGTTGATCACACTGGCAAAAGACGTATATCGTACTACTGCATAAAAATAGAAATCGCCTTCGGGCACTTCAACGCTTATATCTTCCCTGCCCAACTGAGCGGAAAGGTCAATAGCATCATCCAGTGAGTTCATCGGATTCTTAGCCAGGTGAAGGGAAATAATCTCACCCTTGCGCAAAGGGTTCTTTATGGTAACACCCGGATCTACTTCCTGTAAAATATTGAAGGCGGAAGTAGCAAACACCGTTGGCCCCTTCACTTCTTTAGCATATACGATCAGCACCTGTGCACGCTCATGCTCTTCCAGTGTTTCCATACCGAAGGGCCATCCGGAGCCGACAATCAAATCATTATACATCCCCAGCGCATGCGCATCTTCGCAGGAACTCTTTACCATCTTAATCCACTCCGGACTCAGCCATTGAAGCGATGGGATGTCCATATCCTCTGCCGTAGGCGGAAATTCTATCGGGTTGATTTCCACGCCTCCGATACCGAGGGATTTCAACAAGCCCAGTTCTCTTTTCAATTCTGCGGCATTCACTTTATTGCCGTTCCACCACCAGCGCACAAAGGGTTTATATATGTCCGGGGGGCTCTTAAAAAGGGAGAACCAGTCTTCATTCATATTAGCTCCGGCGATAGCTGTCCAATCGGCAGGATTATCAAGATAAATGAAACCGCCTAATAAGGCTGTTCTGTTTATAAAGGATCTTCTGTTCATGAAAATGAGTTTAGGATATAGTACATTTCAGATTAGTAACTTATCTCAATTTTATCAATTTAAATTTCCTTACAAAAATAGGGTTTCAACTCTCGCTAAAATCAATCTATCCAGCTATTCGAATCCTCCGGACTTCGAATGCCTTATATTCTTACAAGACTGAGTCTTGAAAAAAAGGCGTTATGCCATTGCTGTCGCACCGGGATCTTCATTTAAAGCTCCTGTGTGAAGCCATGAGACCCTGGTATCTTCAAACTTATCTTCAACTTCCCTTGATCGTAGGGGTTTCACCCTTCACTCAATACCTGCCTGTGAATATCCCGGCGGGACGGAGTGCGGATAGATTTATATCCGAACTTTATGTTGCGGAAAAACAAAATCGTGTATCTTAACGGCGAAAGTTGTCGCGAATGACTTTCTTCTATAAAAAATATAAACAGCATACATTCTAATCATGCTCATCGTCCTAAACCGTGTTTATACAAAGCGGATATGCCTTTTAATCCGCCACCAATTCAAATCGCTTATCATTTGGCTCCTCTTTTCGATGCTGCTGTATTCCTGTACTGTGTCGAACAAATCAAAAACCGCTAAAGCGCCACTTCAGACCAAAGCAGTAGCTACTTCCCCCGCATTACCCGAAACCCGTCATACGGATCAGGCGCCGCACAGGCTTCGCCGCAATGAGAGCTACCTCGGTATTCATTTCGATTTTCACGCAAACGCAAACGATAGCGCTATCGGGCAAAACACCACACCTGAAATGGTGAACGCCATCATTAACAAGGTTGGTCCGGATTATATACAGATTGATTGCAAAGGTCATGCAGGATATACCAGTTATCCCACGCTTGTAGGCAATCCTGCCCCCCGCATCATTGGCGACCCGCTGCGCACATGGAGGGATGCTACAGCAAAGCGGGGAGTAGCGCTCTATATGCACTACTCTGGCGTGTGGGATACCAGGGCTATACAACTTCGCCCCGAATGGGCAGTCACAGATAAGGACGGGAAAAAAGATAAGAACAATACGTCTGTTTTTAGTTCCTATTCCGATGAATTACTGATTCCTCAACTGAAAGAGCTTGCCGGAAAATATAAGGTTGACGGGGTGTGGATTGATGGAGACTGTTGGGCCACTGTACCGGACTACGGAGAAAGAGCAGTGAGACTATTCCGGGAATCAACCGGTATTACTGACGTCCCAAAATCCGATAAAGACCCGCACTGGTTTGAATGGATGCAATTCCATAGAGAAGCCTTCCGGAAATATATGAGACATTATGTTTCGGAGGTCAGGAGTTCTTACCCCGAATTTCAAATCTGCAGCAACTGGGCTTTTACCGATCACATGCCCGAGGCAGTGTCGGTGCCGCTCAACTTCCTGTCGGGTGACTACTCTCACCTGAACAGCGTAAACTCTGCCCGGTATGCCGGACGTTACTTAGTACACCAGGGTATTCCCTGGGATTTGATGGCCTGGAGTTTTTCGCGCACACCCAATGCCGACAGCGTCCCCTGGAAGCAGAAAACAGCCATACAACTTAAACAGGAAGCAGCCATTGTATTAGCGTTGGGCGGCGGTTTTCAGGCTTATTTTTCGCAACGGCGCGATGGTTCCGTTAAACTGAACGAGATGGATGTGATGGCGGACGTTGCCCGCTTTGCCAGAGCGCGTCAGCCCTACTGCCATCATTCGGTTCAGATACCACAGGTGGCATTGCTGTTTTCTACGGAAGCCTATCAACGGGAAAGTCCGGGCTTATTCTCCCGTTTTACGGGGAATAGCCGGTTGAGAGGCGTTTTACAATGTCTGCTGGAGGGACAAAATAGCGTGGACATCGTCAGCGAGGCCATGTTGGGGCAAAATATGAAGCAATTTCCGCTTATTGTAATCCCTGAATGGAAATACCTTTCTCCCGTATTCAAAGACGATTTGATGCGCTATGTAAATGAAGGAGGTAACGTGTTGGTGATTGGAAAAGAAACCTGTGAACTATTTGAAAACCTGGTACCGGAAGCGGTTGCAGCATCAAACCCATCTGTGGTCAAACGTGGAAAAGGACAGATTGCTTTTCTACCCCAGTCTATCGGGCTTAGTTATCTGGAAAACAAAAGCGCGTCAACAAGACAATTAGTCAACGGTCTCGCACGCACGCTATTCCCCGAGCCAATTGTACAGGTGCAGGGAACGCCGCAGGTGGACATCTCGGTCAGCAAACTGAACGATAAGCTCACGGTACACCTCGTCAATACATCCGGAGACCATCAGCACCTCAGCTACATAGAAGATATCCGCCCCGTTGAGCGACTTCAGCTCTCGATCAAAACAGACCAAAAGCCGTCGAAGATAACTTTACAGCCACAGGGAAAAGTCTGCGCGTTTACTTACCGTGATGGGAAAGTACAGGTAGAAGTTGAATCCGTTCCGATTTATGAGATATTGGTAGTGGAATAAATAGAGAGGCAATTTCAGATTTGCGTTTCTTACAATGGATGAATTACCACCATTGTGCTCTCCCGGATCTCCATCCTACGCTATTGCGGGCAGCTATGACGCTCTGGCGCGAGGGTAGTTCGCCAGACACCTGGATTTCTTCTTGACGAGTAAACTTTTACCTATTTTTGAATACCGGGTTTCATTACATTACAACCGCTTACCTATGTCTATTTCCATTCTGTCGCACCGGGGTCTTCGTCCATAACCAATGTGAGCAGCCAGACCCCGGTGGATGAGAATTCAACACCAGGATATTTTCTTATCACGACTCCCTGTGTGCTAAGACCCCGTTGGGACGAAGTCCATCACACAAGGCCTCATAGCGAGACATCGGCCACGAAGAGGGTGTTTTCAATAACACCCGGCTCACCCGGAGCATAATACTGTGTAGTGAGTCCCGCCTACGAAGCAATCTCTATTTTACGAGTTCGGCAAATAATTGTTCCAGTTTTTCTGCGGGGTTTATGGTCAATCCGGGATGTACTTCAGACACCTGGAGCATGGTACTTCTCTGGGCAGTCAGCCAACGGAACCTGTCGGCTTTCTTTAGCAATGATATATTACCGGAGTCGCGGACACCATTGCATATTTTTTCAAAGGCGACTAATAACTCTCTTATCTTTTCAGTGTCGGCGCCATCGTTCAGGGCAAGGATTCTTTTTTCACTAACCTCGTATTTCATCTGCAGAAAGTCTGCATCGCGGCAGTACAGTATTACCCCCGCATTGATAAACTCACAGCGTTCCACCCGTGGCACAATCCGTATGACCGCATATTCATATAACAGTCTTTCCTGCATCTATGGCGTGTTTTACAAAATTCTGCGAATGATTGAAACGGGTTATTAAAAACTCAACATAAGCATGTCTGTTCTCTTCAACGGTTTTAAAGGGGGTATCCGACAACAACCACGCTTCGGGAACGGCCGACACGATACCAGTGATGATGCCATCGTTTAAATGTTGATGAAACCACCTGTCGGCTTCTTCCATTTCGGTAGCAAAACGCAACAACACGTGGTCCTTTACCTGTTCGAAAGGCAACAAAGCTTTCTCCATGTAATTGCTCCAACTGTGATGGAAGTACAGCGAAGAGCCGTGGTCTATCAGCCACAGTTCCTTGTTCCACAAAAGCATATTTGTATTCCTGGCTGTCCGGTCAACATTCATAATAAAGCAATCGAGCCACACAATCAGAGAGGCTGTTCGTGCATCCACGGGTGTAATGGCGGTATCATAGGTTGCTGCCCCTTTCAAAAAATGGAGTCCAAGATTTTTACCGATACTCCACTTTAATAAATCCTGAATCTCCGGATCGGGTTCCGTTCTGCCATAGGCTTCATTGAGTTCTGCGAATACTATTTCAGGAACCTTCAGTTTGGCAGCCCGTGCCAACTCCCCGCCTATTAACTCTGCAATAAGCGCCTTAGGCCCCTGCCCTGCCCCTCTGAATTTGATAACGTATAAAAATTCATCGTCTGCCTCCGCCAACGCCGGCAACGAACCGCCCTCCTTAAGTGGAGTGATGTACCTCGTTACATGAACCGTCCTTATTTTCGGGCTGGTAACTTCCATTGCCTGCAAACTTACATTTTCCTTTTGTTCAAAATTTTACTTTTTTAGGGCTGAAAGTGTGTTTTGTTATTTTACATTTATTCCCAACCAAACCTCCCGAAAGAGTGCGTGCGTCTCCGTTGACAAAACCTCTATTACCCAACACCCAAAGGACTACCTTTATACAAAGAATGGAAAAAATAATGTCCGACAAGAAAAATATTCCGGTGAGGTCGCTATGCAAAGCATTTGGTAACGGCATAGCCATTGCTAAAATTTCATCAGACACTTTCCCGTCAGACGAAGAGGCTAAACATCCCCGCCGGCACGACTATCATTTTTTAAAGCGGCTTATTCAGAAATGATTATAAGCTCAAATTAAATACGAAAATTAATGTATTTTCAGCCTACCAAATAAACTATAAAAATGAACACCAGCAGGTTAGAAGCCTTCAGCGACGGAGTGCTGGCTATTATTATTACGATTATGGTTTTGGAACTCAGAGCCCCTACCGGTCCCGGTTTTACTGATTTAAAGCCGCTCGTTCCTAAGATATTTTCCTATCTGTTGAGCTTTGTTTACGTGGGCATCTATTGGAACAACCATCATCATCTATTTCATGTTATCCAAAAGGTTAACGGCAAGATTCTTTGGGCTAACCTGGGTTTATTGCTGTCGCTATCCCTTATACCTTTTACGACCGCATGGATGGGAGAGCACTTTCTGATGCCAAGTCCGGCTATTTTATACGGCATCAATCTTTTGTTGAGTGCCATTATGTTCCTTGTGGTGGAGCACGTGGCCATACACCATGAAGGAAAAGATTCTAAAATTGGAATAGCCTTAAAAAGCAAAGTCAAGGAAAATATTTCCTGGATTCTTTATTCCGCCGGC
>JACFNM010000782.1 GCA_019454915.1 Chitinophagaceae bacterium | reverse complement strand
TCCGGAAATTAATGGCTGGCAGAACCAGTATAGCGATGGCCTCCAAAATCGGCGGGTGCAAACCCGAAGATTTTTTTAAAGCATTAGCTCCATTAGGATTTGAAGCCGATTCGGCTGTTACGATAACAGATGAACTCCCGGAAAACAAACCCGTCCCGGAGTACCTGCAGCAATTAGACCCTCAACAACTCGTTCACTTTGATGTGCGGGAAATGCTTGCACAGGGTACTGATCCGCTAAAACATATTCAGCAAAAAGTGAAGGCCTTACAACCTGGCGAAGCGCTGTTAATCGTCAATAACTTTGAGCCGGTTCCCCTGATCAAATTACTGGAAAAACAGGGTTTTGAATCTTATGTGAAATTTATTGACGCGGAGACCATTGAAACCTATTTTTATAAGGACGGCACACCTTCCCCATCGGCGCAGCCTCCTGAGGCAGAACCTACTGTTTCGGATTCAGCAGATTGGGATCAGACGTTAAAGCATTTCGAAAACAACCTGCAGGAGGTGGATGTACGCCACCTCGAAATGCCAATGCCCATGATGACCATATTGGAGGCACTGGAAACCCTGCCCGACAATAAAGCCCTGTACGTTCATCACAAAAGAATACCGGTTTTTCTGCTGACAGAACTCAAAGACCGGCAATTTGAATACCGTATAAAGGAGGTGCAGGAAGGTGAGGTTTATTTACTGATTTTTAAAAATGAATAAACAAATATGTTGACGCCGCTGATGGGTGGTTTGCAACAAACCACTAATTACAGAGTGGTTTTACCTTTTTATGTTTTTGCTTCCGTATCCTTTGTCGTGGCAACCGTTTTACTATTGCTTCACACTGACATTGCCGGCATTCATTATTTCAATCCTTATACGCTGGCGATTACGCACGTGATGGCCTTGGGGTGGGGAACAATGATCATTTTTGGCGCCTCCCATCAACTGCTGCCGGTGCTGGTGGAAGGTAAGCTGGACAGTACGCCACTGGCCTATCTCACTTTCTTTTCTGCCGGTGCCGGAATACCCATCCTC
>JACFNM010000189.1 GCA_019454915.1 Chitinophagaceae bacterium | reverse complement strand
TCAATAATCACTGCCGGATTTAAAAGGTTCCAGTTGTCATTATTCAGTGTTTCCGGTTCACCACAAATAATGGAAATATCGGGGTAAGTAAAAAGAGTATTAGCTTCTACGTGTATGCGCATATCGCTACCGAACGGCTGGCATGATTTGCCTTTTAATTTATTCGCTACCCCAACAAACAGGTTCCTCGAAATAATATTATGAGGCAACTTAGCGCCGGACATAGCGAAGATTTCGCCTTTGTAAAACTCGTGTTTTTCAATAGCCTTCTCCTCCATTTCAAGGTATTCCTCAATGGTAAACAATTTCTTACCGTAAGCAACGGCGGGTTCTCGTGTTTCCATATAACAAAAATAAGATTATAGATCAGGGCGTCGAACCTTTTAAGGGTAGGACAACCCTTGTGTTTTTTATACTTCCCATTTCACCCCGGTATAAATTTCCGCCAGGGGAATAGTCTCATTAATGGTTCTTACATAAAGTGCTTCTTCCTGTGTTCTGTATTCCTCCAATTCCCAGCGATTAGATTCATTCAGCCGAAACACTTCAATATGCACACTTTCGGAATCAACCAGTATATATTCCTTCAATGTTGGAATATCCCTATATAGTTTGAATTTTTCTCCCCGGTCGTAGTTTTTGGTAGATGGTGATAGTATCTCAAAGATAACAGCCGGATTTAACACGTTCCAGTTGTCGTTATTCAATGTTTCGGGTTCGCCGCAAATAATTGAAATATCGGGGTAGGTAAAAAGGGTATTGGCCTTTATATGTACACGCATATCACTGTTATATGGCCGGCAGTTCTTTCCTTTCAACCTGATTCCCAGTTCGGTAAACAAGTTTGCAGCGATAGTAAGATGCGGAATTTTAGGTCCGGACATGGCGAAGATTTCGCCCTTATAGTATTCATGCTTTTCGAGGGCTGCTTCCTCTATTGCGAGGTATTCGTCAATGGTAAACAATCTTTTACCGTATGCAACGGCCGGCTCTCTGATGTCCATATATTAAAAATACGATTATTTGTCAGAACAAAAAAGCGGACCGCTTCCGGATTCCCTGGTATTTCAGCACATTTATCGAAAGCTCCAGCTTTTCATTCTTTTGTGAACCGCCAGTAAAAGGTTCAAACAATTATTACCCGGATCGCACATTATTAATATGCTTTTTTTCGGTAGCTTTATCACCTTTAGAAGTTATAACATTCACTATAAAACCCCTTTCGATTGTGCGCCGGACTGTTATCGTAGCCCTCATTGTCGTCATAGCCCTCGGTGTATTTTTTATACAGGCATGCCAGCAACAAGACACTAAGAAAAAGAAGCAGGCTTCTGCTAAAAAAGAAAAGCCTTTAGACCTTGGAACAATAGATGCTTTGCCCGCGTCTTATAAATCTCCGGAATTTAATCAGCCTACTGAAGAAAAGATACAGTTGGGACGGTTACTTTTTTTTGATCCGATCTTATCGGGAAACAAAGATGTGGCCTGTGCCACCTGTCATCATCCCGAGTTTGGATATACCGATATGCAGGACCTGCCCATCGGAGTAAACGGAGTTGGCTTTGGATCTAAACGTCAGTTTAAACAATCCAATGATATTCCGTTTACCAAAAGGAACGCGCCTACATTAATCAATACGGCATTCAATGGAATGGATGAGAAGGGCGATTACAGCCCCGAAGCTGCGCCTATGTTCTGGGATAGTCGTGTAAGGAGCCTTGAATTACAGTCGTTGCAGCCGATTAAGCAATTGGAAGAAATGCGCGGACGGCAGATTGAAGAACACGATATTTTACCAACCGTAGTGAAGAGATTAAAAGCTATACCGGAATATCAGAAACTGTTTAAGGCTGCTTTTACCGAAGAGGAAGAGCCCATAACAGAAACGAATCTGGCCAAAGCAATAGCCAGTTTTGAAAGGACACTGGTGGCCAATAATTCACGATTTGACCAATTTATGCGTGGTGACGCTAATGCACTTACTACATCAGAGAAGGAAGGAATGCAATTGTTTATTGAATCAGGATGTGCTTTATGTCATAACGGGCCTATGTTGTCCGACTTTAAGATGCACGTATTGGGAGCTGCGGAGAATGAGGAGAAATTAGGATTTCTCGATTCCGGATTTAACAACACTTTTGCCTATCGTACACCCACGCTGCGAAATTTACGTTATACCGCTCCATATATGCATAGCGGTAAACTAAAAACATTGGATCAGGTAATGACTTTTTATGAAGACCTGAACGGTAAGCCTTTGCCGAATTCTCACGTTTCTAAAGATCAACTGGATTCGCTGGCAATTAAAATTACCGTAGAGTTCAAAAGCATTCCACGAATCATCGAGTTTCTGAACGCGCTTAATGACGATAAATTCGACCGGACCATTCCCGAATCGGTACCCAGCGGACTGAGTGTGGCGGGGAATATCAAGTAAGAGACTACCATTCATGGTTCCGGAGCGTTTTTATACTCCCTGCAGATTTCGGAGATGTTCGTTCACGTGAATAAAAATCTGCCGTTGACTGTAGTCACGGCTAACACCATCATGCAAATGGATAAACAGACTTCCGAATTAGACATATAAAGGCTTCGATTTTAACCATGCCGGACTTTGGCGCAGGCTCGGGACCACTGAAATATATCAACTTATATTTCACGAACATCTACCAATAAAATTCTGTAAATTCGGGGTAAACAACTTTATGACACGACGGGCAATTATTGAACGGACTATCAGAGCTATCAATCAGCTTCCGGACGAAAAAGCAAAGGAGATATCAGACTTTGTAGACTTTGTGATGAAACGTCATGAAGAGACGCAATTGACTGAGGGGATTCAAAAATTAACTGCACAAAGCCAGACTTTTGATTTTTTGAATGATGAAGAAGACCTTTATTCCGAAGCTGATTTAAAAGAAGTGTATAATGGCTAAAGGCGACATTGTTCTGATTACATTTCCGTTTACAAACCTAAGCGGTAAGAAGTTGCGGCCGGCAGTGATTCTTGTTGATACAGACCTTGACCTTACCGTTTGTTTTATTACCTCCCGGACTGCATGGTTGGAGCCGGCAGATGTTTGGCTTACCCCTTCAGCGACGAACGGACTTAGGAAAGAATCACTCATACGAACAAGCAAAATCGCAACGCTTGATAAATCTTTGGCTAAGGGACTTTTGGGCAGACTTTCTATAGCTGAGCTTAACGACTTGAATAACAAGCTCAAAATTCTATTTCAGCTTACTTGAAGAAACATACATGCCGGCAACAGTCGGTTTTTGGCGTCAATCAGCGTTATCCGCGCGGAAAAATCACCCGACCCATACATTCAATCACTCCGGCAAAGCGAATGCCACATAGGCATCTCCTGATGCTGCGCCTAATTTTCCACCGCCACAGGCTACTACGATATATTGTTTCCCGTTCACCGAATAAGTAGCGGGCGTGGCAAAGCCGGCAGCAGGCAACAAGGTCTCCCACAATAGTTTTCCCGTATATTTATTAAATACTCTGAATTTTTTATCCGGTGTGGAAGCGATGAATAACAATCCACCGGAAGTAACCACGGGTCCGCCATAGTTCTCGCTACCAGTAGTCGGAATTCCTTTGGCAACCAGTTCAGGATATTCTCCTAACGGTATCTGCCAGGCATGTTCACCGGAATTTAAATCAATAGCCGTCAAAGTGCCCCATGGTGGTTTGTTGGCCGGATATCCTTCCGGAGTTTGAAATTTTTTATAGCCGGTCATGGTATAGGGCATCAGCCTCATGGATTCTTTCGATTCACCCGTTTCCTTCTGTCGCCCCGATGATCGAACAGTTGTATTTGCTTCCTTCAGGTTCAACAGATATGTCAACAGCGCCTCTTTGCTCTTTAATGACAGTTGTCCAAATGAAGGCATTCTGCCTTTGCCATTTTCAACAATCTGTAATACCTGATCCCTGTTGTACTTCCTGTTGAGATTTGTTAAAGATGGATAATCATTATCTCCTTCACGCTCTTTTCCATGACAAGCCATACAATTGTTGATATATACCATTCTGCCGTATTGGGCAACAGTCATTTCAGATGGATTCAATTGAGATTTCTCCTGTTTCACCATGTGCAAAGTCCAGGGAATCTGGTTGGCATTAACATATAGCAATCCGGTGGAAGCATCATACGCAGCCCCGCCCCATTCCGCGCCCCCGTCAAATCCCGGGAAAATAACGGTTCCCTTTTCGCTTGGCGGAAGAAACATGTTGCCCGTTTCCAGTTGTGATAATTGCTCTCTGATCACCCGCTGAGAACTATCGGGTACGATGTCATTAAGATCATCCGCAGTCATAATTTGTTTTACAAAAGGTCTTGGTAGTTCAGGAACCGGCTGTGTTGGCCAGGGCTGTTCCCCTGTCAGCGTTGATTTATCAGGCACGGGCACTTCATTAATCGGGAATAATGGCTCACCGGTATCTCTGTTTAACACAAACACAAAACCTGCTTTGGTAACCTGTGCGACTGCATCAATCTTTTTTCCATCGCGTTCCACAGTCACCAAATTCGGAGGTGCCGGCAAATCCCTGTCCCACAAATCATGATGCAGCGTCTGATAGTACCAAATCAATTTCCCCGTTGCGGCTTCAATAGCCAGGATACAATCCGAATATAAATTTTTTCCTTTCCGATGGCCGCCATAGAAATCAAAAGTCGCTGAGCCCGTAGGAATATAAACGACCCCTCTCTTTTCATCCAGGCTCATCCCGGGCCATGCGTTAGCACCGCCGGTATATTCCCACGAATCCGGATCTTCCCAGGTTTCGTTTCCCGGTTCTCCCGGCCGGGGTATGGTGTGAAAGGTCCAGCGGATAGCGCCCGTGCGTACATCATAAGCACGAATATCACCCGGCGCGGCGGGATTACTTTCCGACACACGGGTGCCTAATATCAAAAGGTCTTTATAAACGGTTCCGGGCGAGGTGGCATTGATAAACAGGTTACTGACATCCCTGCCCAATCCGTCTTTTAAACTGACCCTTCCACTATCACCAAATTCAGAAACGGGTTTCCCTGAGCCTGCATCAATGCAATAAAGGGAAGAGCCTGCACCATAGAAAAGACGCCGGTCGTTACCATCCGACCAATAGGCAAGTCCGCGATTCACATGAAGCTGAACTTTAGTTTTGGTGGTATCAGCAAATGGATTGAATTCCCATTGAAGCTTACCCGTGGTGGCATCCAGGGCAAACAACTTCAGCATAGGCGAAGTACCGTAAAGAACCCCGTTTATGACAAGAGGATTACACTGGATTTGAGAAGCCGACTGTTGGTTGGTATCTCCGCTATGATAAGTCCAGACAGGCACAAGTTTTTGAACGTTATTGGTATCTATCTGATTTAAGGTGGAAAAATGCGAAACGGATTTATCTCCCAGATAGCTATCCCAGTCAGTATCTTTAACAGGTTGCTTATTGGTGCAACTTGCTACAATCATTATACCGGGAAGTGCAGATGATAGAAAATGTAAATGATGCTTCATGATATTTTGAAATGGCATTATGATACAAAAAGAGAAACCATGTATGCTACTTATTTTTGAGGTACACTATAAATCTTCCGTAACTCATTAAACCTGTTTCGCAGCAGATTCAGCTCTGATTTAAATGCGGGGTTTTGCGCGAGGTTAGTCGTTTCGTGCGGATCATAGCGAATATCATACAATTCTTCGAACTGATGTTCAATATAGTTCATATACTTGAATCGTTCCGTAACTACTCCCTCCACCTTAGGGATACGCGCACCTCCTAAAAAATAATGTTGATAGAAGAAATCTTTTCGCTCCGGCAGCTCATTATTGAGTAACCGGATGATATCCACTCCCTGAATGCCGGATGGAGTCTTTACACCTGCCATCCCTAATATGGTGGGCGCTATATCAATATTGAGCACTATCTGGGGCGCCCTGTATTGCTTAATCTTGTCGGGAAGCAGCGGGTTGTATATAATCAAAGGAACCCGGATAGATTCCTCATAGCCATACCATTTGCCCTCCATTCCGTGTTCACCTAAAAACATTCCGTTATCTCCCATAAAAATGATAATCGTCTTCTTGTCTATCCCTTTTTCTTTTAATTTTTTTACCATATTTCCGACGACCTCGTCAACACCGGTTATCAACCGGTAATAATTTTTTACGTTCTCCTGAAAAAGTTCCGGCGTTCCAAAAAGCCCTTTCCACCTTGCTCTTGCAAAATTGGTATCGGTTCTGAAAAAATCAGGCAGTTGATTCCAGTATTTCGGGTTTGCGGTAACCGGATACGGAATGGTCACATTCTTATAATAATCTCGAAATTTCGGCTGGACAACATAAGTGGGAGGGAAGCCGTCCTGCTCGTGCGGCGCTTTAAAACTGACCGATAAACAAAAAGGTCGATCTCCCTGCGCATATTGATCAAGAAATGACTGGATGGAATGGTTTATGGTATCGGTGTCATGGATTAAATTCCCATCACTGCTCTTCATGAGATAATCCGGCTGACCCTTACCACCTGCCTCGGTATCCATCCAAAAGTCAAACAGCCATTCAGGAGGGTTCTTTCCCACACCAAACTTACCGATAAAGCCGGTGCGATACCCAGCGTCTCTTAATAAAGCCGGATAGGTACGCGAAAGTGTCCCGGGTGAAAAATCGGTGGCAAAATCATGAATCTGATGAAAAACTTCGTACTGACCCGTAAATATGCTCGCACGGCTCACGCAACAAATAGAGGTGGTGGTATAGGCATTTTGAAATAAAATACCCTGTGCCGCCAGTTGATCGAGGTGGGGCGTTTGAATTATGGGGTTTCCCATAGCCCCTACCGCGTCCCACCGCTGGTCATCCGTGAGCAGGAAAATTATATTGGGACGGGAATCGGACAGTATTGCATCGCCCTGCCGTTGAGCAGTAGCTCGTAATGAATTACCCGCTATAAGAAATAAGGTAATTATCAATGCACAACTCCCTGTGTTTCTGTGAGATATCATTCTTCGAATTTATCAAAAAAACAATTCCCCTGTCTCTTTATACTCCGGAATCTGTTATTTTGTATCTTTCCCCATTAATGTAGGTTGATTGCCATGATGAATCTCAAATTGAATAAAAAGCTGTTACTGATATCAGCCATTTTGATAGGCGGGCTTTTTGTTACCACAAGCTTAATAACCGGCAATAAGAAGGTAGATTACAATACAGATATCAAGCCCCTGATCAACAGAAAATGTATCTCCTGCCACGGTGGGGTAAAGAAGGAGTCAAAATATAGTCTTTTGTTTCACGAAGAGGCGTTAGCCAAAGGGGAGAGTGGTAAATATGCCATCATTCCCGGTGACCCGGATAACAGTGAATTGATTCGTCGTCTCACCAGCAAAGATCCCGAAGAACGGATGCCCTATCAGCATAAACCGCTCTCTTCGAAGGAGATAGATATGTTGCGGCAATGGATTAAAGAAGGCGCTCATTGGGGCAATCACTGGTCCTATGTAGCCGTGGAGCCGGTAGCTGTGCCAAACAACAATGGAGGGTTTTTGAATTTCTTTTCTTCGAAGAACAAATGGGCACATAATGAGATTGACTACTTTATTGCAGACAAACTGAAAGGTTTAGATTTGGAACCCTCCCCTGTAGCGGACAAAGCTACCCTGCTCAGAAGAGTGAGTGTGGATATCACCGGACTTCCACCCACGCCTGAAATGGCAGAAAAGTTTTTTAAGGATAACAATCCCGATGCTTATGAGCGATTAGTAGACGAGCTTTTAGCGTCGCCTCACTACGGAGAAAAATGGACAGCCATGTGGCTGGATTTAGCACGTTATGCGGACAGTAAAGGCTATGAAAAAGATGGTTATCGTTCTATATGGCGGTATCGTGATTGGTTGATTAAGGCCTTTAATGATGACAAGCCTTATGATCAGTTTTTAACGGAGCAGATTGCGGGTGATCTGCTACCCAATGCCACTGACGAACAACTGATTGCCACCGCGTACAACCGCAATTCGATGACCAACGATGAAGGCGGTACCGATGAT
>JACFNM010000781.1 GCA_019454915.1 Chitinophagaceae bacterium | reverse complement strand
GTGAGTTGTGATATCCATATTCCAGCCACGCGAATCGGGATATCCGCCACATAAATAGTCGGTACGTGCACCGCGCCGGGTTTATTGACCATTCCACTATATGCCCAGGCATGAACTGACTTAGATGGGATAAAGCCGGCTATCAAGAGCAGCGCAATCGCCACCAACATCACTTTTGCCGTTTTTCCAAACCGATTTACTGCTGATTTTGTACTCATTTTTTCCTCCTATGAATATCTGAAAATGTTGAATTGGCCGATGGTCTTATTGTAAGAATGGCGCAGCGCCCGGTCATCCGTTGAATTACTTAACCGTTTACTTAATTCACAGTGGAATGTCTTCCAGGTAAACATAATTTACTCAAAGCCTAGAAACAGCCGGAAAATCGGTACTTATCAATCCTATAATCATTTATAATGGGCAAAAGAAACGGCTATCTTTTGATATTGGTCTGTAGGCCAGTCAGAATCTAAATGTACCCCGAGATGGAGGAGGTAAGTTATGGATATCAGGATTCGACACATTCTCGAAGTAAAAGGGACTGACTTGTGGAGTATCAGTCCAAAAGCAACCGTATATGATGCCCTGCGTCTAATGAGCGACAAGGATATCGGCGCCCTCATCGTTCTGGATGGCGAGAAAATGGTTGGGATTGTTTCGGAGCGCGATTATGCCCGCAAGGTAATATTGCTGGGCAAAGCGTCAAAGGATACGCTGGTGGAAGAAATCATGAGCACACGCGTATACACCATCCATCCCAACCAGACAGTTGAAGAAGCAATGGAAATGATGACCTCGCACCGCATTCGCCACCTGCCGGTAGTTGAGGATGACCAGGAGAAGGTGTACGCTCTGGTCTCGATTGGAGATGTGGTCAATGCGATCATCTATAAGCAACGAGAAGCTATCCGGAAGATGGAGAATAAGCTCACTTCCTGAATCTGGTCCTTGGCAGGATTCTGGGATTACCAGATAAATATTTTTAATGGCTGCGCCTTTTCAGGTACGAATAGCCATATAAAAACGCTTTTTAACA
>JACFNM010000780.1 GCA_019454915.1 Chitinophagaceae bacterium | reverse complement strand
TGCTTTTTCTCTCTTTTTCATTTGAAGGCAACGTCACATAACCCAAAAACCAAAATTGTGATTCTGGCCGGAGCTAAAAGCCATCCTGCGGGTTACCATGAATATATAAAATCTGCGAGGCTGCTGAAGGTAATGCTGGAGAGCGTTGGCTCCATCAAAATGGAAGTGAAAATTTTCTATGATTGGCCGGATGATGAAAAAGAGCTTGACGATGCGAAGGTTATTGTTTGTATTTCGGATGGACGAGACGGAGATTTATACCGGGATGCCTCTTTTCTCGTTCCCGAAAGGATACCGGTTATTGAACGACAAATGGAGCGGGGATGTGGTCTGGTGACTTTTCATTTTTCTACTTTTGCGCCGGACTTATATGGTGAAAAGGTGCTGCAGTGGGCCGGAGGTTACTTTGACTGGCAGGATGAGAAAGGGGAACGCAACTGGTATTCTGCAATTTCGAATCTGAATACATTAGTAATCCCCGCCGACACTTCGCATCCGGTATGCCACGGGGTAAAGCCGTTTATAATCAATGAGGAATTTTACTACAATATCAGGTTCCCGGATAATAAAGCAGGATGGAAGCCGGTACTCACGGTTCCCGCATTAAACAGTGATAAGCCAAATGGTAATGTCGTTGCCTGGACGATGGAAAGGGAAAACGGCGCCATGGGTTTTGGTATTACGATGGGGCACCATTATGTCAACTGGGGAAATAATGATTTTCGCAAATTAGTGCTGAACGGGATCGTATGGGCTGCGGGGTTGGACGTTCCCGAACAGGGTGTGAATGCATCTTTTTACAATGACCGGGAAGTAACCCGGTTGCTATTCAAAAAGAAGATGAAGGCGCTTATTCTTACCGGCGACAATATTGAAGCACATGAGTGGCAAAAGACTACGGCTGCTTTAAAGCGGTTATTTGAGGATAGGTCTCCGTTCCACATAGATGTTTCGACCGATATTGAAGATTTAGGTCAATATAATTTAGCGGATTATGATTTACTGATCATGAATTACTGCAATTGGAACCATCCCC
>JACFNM010000188.1 GCA_019454915.1 Chitinophagaceae bacterium | reverse complement strand
ATTCAACCGGTTGGCACTTCATGCTGCGCAACTGAAATTTACGGACATGGACGGGCAACAGAGACAATTTGAAGCTCCTATACCCAAAGATATCCGGGCGTTACTTCAACAACTCAGAAAGTGGAAATAAAAAAAGACCTGTAAGACTTTTGAAATCTCACAGCCCGGACCCGATGATGCCTGTCATTCATTTTAAATTTCTCTTCAAAAATTCATTAATTCTTGTAAATAGCGTGATCCGTAAAATATTCGGCGTACCATCACTGAGATTATGCGTTTTGTCGGTATAGAAATGCTGCTCAAAATCAGACTTCTTCTCATTCGTTAACTGCTTGCTCAGTTCCAGGCTATTCTGCAGATGCACGTTATCGTCTGCCGTTCCATGTACCAGGAAGAGCCCACCTTTATAATTACCGGCAAAATTCACCGGGGAAGCATCCTTGTATCCTTCTGCATTTTCACTGGGCATAAACAATAGTCGCTCCGCGTAAACATTTTCATAGTACCGCCAGTTGGTCACCGGCGCAATGGCTACAGCAGCCTTGAAACGCCCCGCGTATTTTGTCTGGGCCAGCGCGGCGAGGTAGCCTCCATAGCTCCATCCCATGACCGCTGCCCGGGAAGAATCCACACGATAGTTCTTTGCCAGGTAGCTCTTCACTTTCAGAAGGTCTTCAATCTCTATATCGCCCGGTTTGTTATAATTAGTTTTGCGAAACGCCTCACCCTTTCCCGGAGTACCTCTCGGATCAATACAGGCCACCGCGTAGCCCTGATTGGCGAGCCATCTCATGGTGAGGGTGAATTTATCATCCCATTTGTCTAACGCCTGTTGATGCGTGGAACCTCCATACACATATAAAACCAGTGGCAATCTTCCTTTTCCCGTTTGATACGGTCGTATTATCCAACCGTCCATTACCATGCTGTCGTTTGCAGGTACGGTAAAGAAATACGCATCCGATATCTTATAGTCTTTCAAACGGTCATTCAACTCCTTATTTTCTATTAGTTTCCGCTGGCTCCTGTCAACAGTGGATACTACCTGATAGATCGGAGGCTTATTCAAGGATGAAAACTCATCGAAGAAAAAACGTTTATCAGGGCTTATCCAGGTTTCATGATAGCCCGTACCTGTTGTCAATTTTGTTCTTTGAGTACCGTCGTAACCTATTTTATACAGTTGCTTTTGCCGGGAACCCGATTCATTTGATGTGAAATAGATTTCGTTGTGCGTATCATCCACGGTTTTCACTTCCAGCACCTCCCATTTACCCTGGGTAACAGGAGTCATTCTTGCAGAATCACCTGTGACCTCATAAAGATGCGTGTATCCGTCTTTCTCACTTTTCCATAGAAAAGACGCTCCATCTTTAATAAAGTAAACATTTTCAGGGTAAACCTTTACATAATTTTCAGGTTTATATTCCGTGAGCACAACAGAAGTCTTCCCCGTCACAACGTTGGCGCGCAATAGTTCCAGCTTCTTTTGATCACGCGACAGGCGCTGTACGAGCAGACGCTTGCTATCGGGGCTCCAGTGAATGCCCGTAATGTACTGGTCGGGGTTGATGCCTGCGTCAATCGGAATGAACAGTTTGTTTTCGACATCATAGATAAAAACCTTGACGTCCGGAACCATCTCCCCCGCCAGGGGATAGCGCTGGCTCTTAATTTGTGCATAAGGCTGGTCATAGAGTGTCAGCGGGTAGCTCTTTACCGTATTCTCATTAAATCGGAGCATAGCAATATACTTACCGTCCGGACTCCATTCGTATGCCTTCGTCATACCAAATCCATTTTCATATAAGGCATCAGCCATTCCATATAAAAATTGCCCCGGTATTCCGTCTACCGTAACCGGTACCGTCGTATTTTTTTCGAGGTCCATTATATAGATATTCCCCTGAATAATATAAGCTAATCGCTTACTGTCAGGAGAAAAAGAAGCGTAAGATTGCTTCCCGTTAGCCGATACCACTCTTAACACCTTTTTATTAATATCCCACACATAGTTGAAAGACATCTCAGACAAAGAGTACAATGGCTCAATTTGGGTTCGGATCAGGATTTTACTGTCATCCGGAGAAAAATCGAAGTCCTGGAAATACGTAAAGGTTGTGGGTAGCGAATCAGATTCTCCTTTAATCTGGTTTGAGAATAGTGTATCTACAATACGGGTAGTATTGAAATCGAGTGAAAGAATAACCTGGGGTCCGGCACCTGTATCGGTCTGAATCCAGGCGAACTGAGGCGACTGGTTCATCAGATGTACCACATACTTGCGCTCATCAAAGTGTCCGCTCCATATTTGATCGAGGTCCAGATCTGATTTACCGCGCTGTTGAGCGAAGACGGAAAGAACTGCGGAAATAAGAAAGAAACAGCTTAATAATTTTTTCATCATCAGCCTGATTAGGTAAAATCTGCATATGGTTTTTCAGATACCCGTCACGTATCCCATATATTGAAATCGTAAAAATAAAGGTATTCATTTAAATTGCACGATATTAAAGTGTTATTCACCCATTTCTTGTTTTCGCTGAGCAATCAGAAAGAGAAGTAAGCCGGCGAATTACCAATGTATAAAGAAAATTTTTGCCAAAAACTACTAATATGCCGGATTATCTGATAAAAAACATTCACATTGTCAATGAGGGAACGGTGCGGGAAGCCGACCTGCTCATCAGGCAGGGAAGAATTGAAAAAATAGCGCCGATAATTTCCGAAGAAAAGAATGTAAAAGAAATCAACGGGGAGGGCAGATATTTGTTTCCCGGTGTAATAGACGACCAGGTACATTTCCGGGAGCCGGGTCTTACACACAAAGCCACTATCTATACGGAATCAAGGGCGGCCGTAGCAGGAGGAGTTACTTCTTTTATGGAAATGCCGAATACTATTCCCAATGCGCTTACCCTGGATCTATTAGAGGATAAATATAGTATTGCTTCCCAATCATCCCTGGCAAATTATTCTTTCTTCATGGGCACATCCAACCAAAATGCCGATGAAGCGCTGCGCGTCAATCAACACCGTGATACTATTTGTGGAATTAAAATTTTTATGGGTTCCAGTACAGGCAATATGCTGGTAGACAACCATCAAACGCTGGATAAATTATTCCGGGAAAGCGAAGTATTGATTGCAACACATTGCGAAGAAGAGCATATCATCAGGCTTAACTATGAGCAACTAAAAAAAGAGCGACAAATACTGACTGCTGCTGATCATCCTATCATACGAAATGAAGAGGCCTGTTATACATCTTCTCACACGGCAATCCAATTTGCGCAAAAATATAATACCCGGCTGCACATTCTGCACATATCCACTGCCAGGGAATTATCGTTGTTTAACAACCTGATTCCACTGAAGGATAAGCGGATCACCTGTGAGGTTTGTGTACACCATCTCCATTTCACGGCCGATGACTACGTGCGATTGGGTTATCTGATTAAATGTAACCCGGCCATTAAAGCACCACCTAACCGGGAAGCGCTTTGGCAGGCCCTGTTAGATGACCGGATTGACGTGATTGCTACTGATCATGCACCGCATACATTAGAAGAGAAAGGGTATGTAAGAAATGAGTCGGGGCAGCTTGTACCCACAGAAGGCCTGCAATATGAGCATGCGCACGCGGGTCTGCCTTTGGTACAGCATCCGTTGCAGTTAATGCTCTATTATTATAAGAAAGGCAAGATATCCCTGGAAACGATTGCACGAAAAATGAGCCATGCGGTAGCGGACTGCTACAGGATTGACGACCGGGGATATGTCCGGGAAGGCTATTGGGCCGACCTTGTGATGGTGGATTTAGATCGCCCTCAAACCGTTCAACAGGCCAATATCCTGTATAAATGCGGCTGGAGTCCGTTGGAAGGATTCAACTTCCCTTCCACCATTACGAACACGTTTGTAAACGGAAATCTTGTTTATGAAAATTATGGAAAGGAGCTGTGGGATGAATCAAATAAGGGAATGAGGCTGGGATTCAAAAGATCGTGAAGATTTGAAACGATATTGAATGCAAGTTGATAACACTACATACAAGGATCTGTCTATCTTTAATACGGAAGAGAGCTTCTCGGTTTTCCATAAACTCAACTTCACACAATCCAACGGGGGGAAGGAATGGCTGCGCTACATGATGAGTGAGCCTTTTGACACGCTTGACAAAATACGTGACAATCAGAAAATCATTCAGCTTATCGGCTCTTGTCTGGATAACTGGCCCAATACCATCACCAACGGTACTATGATCATGCTGGAGCGGTTTTACGAATCACCCGTAGACCCCATACCCCGCTCTCCGGATATCGTTAGCGCATTTCTGTATAAATTGCTTCATAGTCATGATTACCGGCTGACCCGGTTTTCCGTAAAACATTTTTCTGATTTTATCAAAGGAATGGTAAAATTGGCCGACTTGATTACTCAACCGGAATCACCGGTAAAACTGCAACTATTCTCTTCACAGATACGGGCACTATTATCGCGTCGGGAACTTCAGGATTTGGTGAATAAAAAACCGGACGCCATATTTTCCTTAAAGGAGAATTTATATTTTGGCCGGTTTCTGTACTTCTCTTTTAAGGCCCAGTTTCGTGAGTTGACCGAAATCTATTATCAGTTGGATGCCTGGTATTCTATGGCGATGGCTGTAAGAAAGTATAAACTTTCTTTTCCCGAATTTATTGATTCGGAAGAGCCCATTATACAAGCGGAAAAGATCTACCATATACTGCTGCCTGAACCTATTTCCTACGATATTATATTATCTCCTCAGAGCCATTTTCTTTTTCTGACAGGAGCTAATATGTCAGGGAAAAGTACTTTCATTAAGTCATTGGGTGTTTCGGTGTATCTCGCGCACCTGGGTATGGGTGTGCCGGCTGCCAGATTACAACTTTCTCTCTTTGATGGAATATTGACGAATATAAATGTAGAAGATAATATCGTAAAGGGGGAAAGCTATTTCTTCAATGAGGTGCAACGCATTAAGAATACTATCCTCACGATCAACAACGGGCGAAAATGGCTGGTACTGATTGACGAATTATTCAAGGGTACCAATATCCAGGACGCCATGCGCTGTTCTTTAGCCGTGATTGAAGGATTGGTGAAAATTCAAAATTCATTGTTTGTCTTATCCACCCATCTGTACGAAATTGGCGATGAAATACGTACTTATCCTTCCATATCTTTCAAATATTTCGAAACAAGCATCCAGAATGATAAGTTACATTTCAGTTACCAGCTAAAGGATGGAATCAGCAATGACCGGTTTGGATATTTTATTTTAAAGACGGAAAAGGTAGTTGACTTGCTCGAAAGTCTGTAGTGAGGATTATCTGAAGAAGAAACGCATCCCTAAACCGGAGCAGAACAAAAAAATCATGTAGGAATCCGCAGGATGAGCTGAGAATAAACAATTCCTGTCGAATCGGACTGACGGTGCGGATCTGGCAAGTCTTAAGTCTGGTTCAGCATAGAAATCAACCCCATCAAAGAGCCCTCCATGATTTATTTTATTTCAATCCAAATTTTGCAGTTGAACTGCAAAACAACTTAGAAAGGCTAATGCTCGAATCAATGATTCTCGAAAATCCTTTCCACGTACCGCATAAAAGGGAGTATCATCAAGTCCGTATCATCTTCGTTGGCGGCATTACGCTACTGTAACATGTGAAAGCCAGGAGTCTTTCACATAAACATTAGCGAAATCGGGGTTAGCGGGATGCCCCTCATAAAGGCCAAGATAGAATGCACTAGCCTTAACGGCTACTGCAAAACGCCCGTTCAATGGAATTGTAGCATGGAATTTCCCTAAAGATTTAAAAGTATGAGTCCGCCTGTTGGTTAACACAAAATCTCAGTAGGGAGTCCTCACAAAATAGTATTTAAGGCTTATGAAAGAAATCTATATGAAATAGGATACCCCACTATTTAATGGTTCTGATAATTTTAGCGGGGATTCCTCCGACAATCGTATTATCGGGGACATCTATTGAAACTACAGCGCCGGCTGCAACGATCGAATTTTCACCAACAGTTACTCCCTGGAGGATAGTGGCTCCTGCACCAATCCAGGCATTTTTCTTTATCAGAATGGGTTTAGGTATTAAAGAGTGCCTCTCTTGAGGGGAAAGGGGATGACCTTCACTTAACAAACTAACATTAGGGGCGATAAGCACACCATCTTCAATGGTAATTCCACCCAAATCCAGAAAAGTGCAATTAAAATTTATAAATACCTCCTTTCCAATCTTTGTATGTTTCCCGTAGTTAATGTATAAAGGAGTAAATACTGCCACACTTTCGTCAATTTGCGTACCTGTGATTTGACTAAGACATTCCCTGATTTCTTTCGGATCTGCTGAATGATTTAACCGCAGCAATAATTTTTTTGTTGCGTAAGAAGCTTCGCGCATTTTATAAGCCTGAGGATCTCCCGGCAAAATGGTCTCTCCTTCCCGCAGACGTTCAAATATATCCCTATCGTTTTCTCTCATTTGAATTTATTTTTTGAGGTTGGCCGTATATCATTTCACTCTTTATTTGCTATTCAAATTTCGTCTATTTTTCAGCAACTTAATAGGTCGGTTTTAATTGAATCCAACCTTTGATTATTGAATAGGGTCCGGAGGATAAGTCGTTAAAAAAATTAAGAGAGTAATATTCCATGATTTGGCTTCAAATGCAGGATACCGATATTTATCTATCTGCAAAAATAAGTGGGATTGGTGGGAAACAGAGATTACTATCCAATAGACAGTTTACTCCAACGAATATCTGATCCAGACGGAAAAACCCGATGGAGAATTCATTGACTCTGGATTGGGTCTATACACAGCAGTAATTAACCGATCCGCTCTATCCCTTTATTAACCTGTGTTATTTTTATACGGTCTTCTTTAGGATAGCTTTGCATAAAAAATGATATGGCAAAGACAATAATTCACAAGGCAGACTCAAGAGGACACGCGGACCATGGATGGCTGAATACTTATCATACTTTTAGCTTTTCGAATTACCATGATCCGGAACGGGTACATTTTGGTGCATTAAGGGTACTGAACGACGATACTGTTGCGCCGGGCAGAGGCTTTGGCCGACATCCGCATGATAATATGGAAATCGTTTCCATACCATTAGAAGGTGACCTGGAACACGCAGACAGTATGGGCAATAAGGCCGTCATCCGTAAGGGGGACATCCAGGCGATGAGCGCCGGTACGGGTATTATGCATAGCGAATACAACGCCAGCAAAGACAACCCGGTAAAATTTCTGCAAATATGGGTATTTCCCAGTCGTCAGAATATTACACCACAGTATAGCCAGGTAACACTCAACAGCTCAGACAGGAAGAATACACTGCAACAGATCGTATCGCCGAGAGCGAACGGGGCTACCGGCGTAACGATTCAGCAGGATGCCTGGTTCCATTTGGGAGATTTGGACAAGGGGATTCAACTGACCTACGGGATAAAGAACAAAGGAGATGGAGCCTATCTTTTTGTACTGAGGGGTTCAGTGAATGTGGAAGGGCAACTGTTAAACAGTCGCGATGGTATGGGCGTGTGGGATACGGATCAGATTTCCATCACTGCTGATTCAGATGCCGAATTATTGGTGATAGAGGTACCGATGAATTTAGATTAGTTCAAAAAAGGAAAAAGGAGTAAAATAATGAAAACAACAATTTTAGTTGTTGCAAATGATAAAACAGCACTACACGAAGTGGAAAGGGTTTTCAACACGGATTCTAAGTGGGAAGTGATTGGCGCCGCTTCGGCGGAAGAAGCGATTGAGCGATCGCATCATCACCCCATAGATGTGGTGTTGTTATCAGAACAAACAGAAGAGCAGGACAAAAGGAAACTTCAGGCAATCTTTAAGCGACAATATCCGGATCTAGATGTTTTTTCATTTGCTCCGAAAGATATTGCCGGCTTATTAAAAAGAGTGACCGCGGAATTGGATCAGAAAAAAGCGGCAAAGAAACCCACGATCCAGATTATGGACGATGCACTACCAAAAGGAGGTATCCTCATTC
>JACFNM010000779.1 GCA_019454915.1 Chitinophagaceae bacterium | reverse complement strand
ATGACGACACCGGCAGCAAGGAATAGAAGAGATTTGAAAAACGCATGAATCATAAAATGAAAAATCCCTGCAGCCCAGGCGCCTATACCGAGAGCAAGAAACATATATCCAATTTGACTTATGGTTGAATAAGCCAGGACTCTTTTTATATCAGTTTGAGTTAATGCGCTGAATCCCGCAATGGAAAGAGTTAAAGCCCCGATTATTGCAACTGCGCTTTGAGCAACAGGAGCTAATTCAAAAAGTGTGTGAGTTCGCGCTATCAAATAAACACCGGCAGTCACCATTGTAGCGGCATGAATGAGTGCGGATACCGGCGAAGGTCCCGCCATTGCATCGGGCAGCCAGGTTTGTAATGGAAGCTGAGCCGATTTACCGAGAGCACCGCCAAGGAGCAGAAATGCTATTAACACCGCAAGCGATGATCCGACAGTCCAATTAGCAGATGCTAATTGAAGAATGTCTTGAATATTCAAAGTATTAAAATGTTTAACGAGCAGAAACAGCCCGATTGCCATTGCAGTATCACCGATGCGGGTAACAATAAAAGCTTTATTAGCAGCGTAAACATTTTCAGGTTCTTTGTACCAGAAGCCGATAAGCAGATAACTGCAGAGACCAACACCTTCCCATCCGAGATAAAGTAACAGAAGATTATCCGCTAACACTAATGTTACCATCGAGCCAATAAACAAGTTCATATACGCGAAAAATCTTGAATAGCCTTCATCATCTTTCATGAACTCAGCGGAATAAAGATGAATAAGAAACCCAACAAATGTAATAGCGAAGATAAAAATTAGCGATAGCCCATCAAGATGAAATGCAATACCGGGATTAAAACCGGAAGTACTCATCCAGATCCATAAGGTTTGATCGAAACGGTTATTAGGAGGCGGTGATGAAATAAAATTAATACCAATTAGGATTGATAAAATCGCAGGCAGCGCAACCGAGCCAACACCAATCCATGCAACAGAAGATCTGTTTATTCTTCCGCCGAATATTGCGAGCAGAAGAAACCCTAAAAATGGTAT
>JACFNM010000778.1 GCA_019454915.1 Chitinophagaceae bacterium | reverse complement strand
ATCCGCTTTTTCTCAATCTGGCAAAATAAGATTAAAATTGTATAACGATAATTCATCTCATCCCTTAAGTACAGCGTATGAAAAAAGAAATGCAATTATTCCGTCCCGTTTTGGTTATTCCTTTTTGTTTTTTGTTTCTTCTTATTCAGATGCCCGGTTGGGCGCAGAAGGCAAAACAACCTTTTCCGTGGCCCGATGGTAAGAAAATGGCGCTCAGTCTCAGTTTTGATGACGGACGTGCGAGTCAGGCGGATATTGGTATTCCCTTCCTGAATCAATATGGAGTGAAGGCCACTTTCGTTGTGGTACCATCTTCGGCCGAGAAAAGACTTGAAGGCTGGAAAATGGCGGTAGCAACCGGCCATGAAATTGGCAATCATTCACTCACGCATCCCTGTTCCGGCAATTTTCCCTGGTCGCAGGAAAGGGCACTTGAAGATTTTACCCTGGAAGAAATGAGAAAGAACCTGACGGAAGCCAACGCTGAAATCGAACGAATGTTAGGCGTGAAGCCCACCGTGTACGCCTACCCCTGTGGCGCTACGTTTGTAGGTCGGGGGAAAGAAACAAAAAGTTTTGTTCCCCTGATCGCCGATATGTTTTTAGCTGGTAGGTTATGGTTGAGTGAATACACCAATAATCCCAATTTTTGTGATTTTGCACAACTGATGGGTGTGGAGATGGATAGAAAAGACTTCTCACAGATTCTTCCTATGATACAGAACGCTCAAAAAGAAGGCGCATGGCTGATATTGGCGGGTCATGAAATGGGAGACGTGGACAGAAATCAGACTACCCGGTTAAGTATGCTGAAAGACTTGATTGAATACGCGCAGGATCCAAAGAATGGAATCTGGATAGCGCCGATGGGAACCGTAGCACAATACGTAAAAGATCACCGGAAATTGAGATAGATCAGAGGAAACTATATCAGCAGGAGAATTTTATCACTTAAATTTTGATATGGATGGACAGGAAAAAATTTCTTGAACTGCTTACTTTGGGTTCGGTGGCAATCAGTTCACCGGTTATCGCCAAAG
>JACFNM010000777.1 GCA_019454915.1 Chitinophagaceae bacterium | reverse complement strand
GACGGCCGGGGCCAATGTGGGATTTGGGCTTGAACTATTCGGAAAAGAATTGAACGATCTTGGTCTCTCGGCCAGTATCGGGTCTTTTTCTTTGTTTTACAATAATTACAGGGGTTTGGGAATGTCCGCCGGCGCTAATCTCGCTTTCAATTCGGCCATGGGCGCCAAAGGTAGCTTTACCGCCGGCATCGGCTTACAATCCAACTCTCAGAGCGGCATAACCATATCTCCTACTTTTGAATTTCAATACAAGAGCAAATTTGCGGAAACACTCGGCGCTGAATCTTCCGGTTTCCGGTTAAATTCCGGATTCAGCACGAGAACGGGCTTACAGGGCTTATCTATAAATTCTGTAGGGAGGATGAAGGCAAAAGATGATGACAAAAACACGAAGTCATCAGGCGTTTCCGCGATTTCAAATGACTACTCGGGGATATCCTTTGCTCATCAGGCTTATACACCCGCTACCAACATTCCGTTTACCAGCTATCAGTTCAGCTTCAACTTAAAACCGGGTACTGAACTTTTCGGAAACCACCCTAATCTGTCCTTCGGTGGATTCTATTCAAGGCAATATATCGCAAAAGCCGATACAACACAACTGTTTCCGGCGTACGGCTATTTGTATTATCAAAATGCGAAAAGCTTATCCAACGCTTTGCTTGACTACAACCGGGAAAAAGAATTGATGTACCACGCCCATCCGCCGATACCGCATATCGCGATTCCCTCCTACACTTATGATATTTACAGTATCACTGCCGAGGGAAGTGGCGGAATGTTTCGCCCCTACCGAGGAGACATTGGCTATATGAGAGATGCCTCCGTAAAATCAAAAAGCGGTGATGGTTCGATATCACTGGATTTAGGAGCGGGCAACCTGGTTCACGCCGGAGCGGATGTCAGGGTCAACGTTGCTACCACAGAAAATACTTTATGGAGAGAATCTAATTTAATGACTCCTCAAATTCCGTTCAGATCTTCAGACAGTACCTTCGAGGCTGTATATTTTAAGAATCCCGCAGAGAAAACCATTAACCT
>JACFNM010000776.1 GCA_019454915.1 Chitinophagaceae bacterium | reverse complement strand
TCACCATCACATCATCATCCGAAAACTCACGCAGGGCAGGAGTTGATAATTTTTCGCCCGTGTTTATGCATAGCAGAATATCGTGAGCGTTAAAATCCTTTTGATCAACATAATGGGAGTCATTGGATGCAATCACTTTTACATTATATTTTTTCGCGAACTTGAGCAGTATCGCGTTCACCTTTTCCTGGTCAGGAATGCCGTGTCGCTGTAATTCTATATAATAATCATCCTGGAAGATATTGAGCCACCACCTGAATTCATTTTCTCCTTCTTTTTCTCCTTTTCTGAGGATGGTTTGCGGAACGAGGGCGCCGAGGCAGCAGGTAGTAGCGATAAGCCCTTCATGGTATTTATGAATGAGGGATTTATCAATACGCGGATACTTACTGTACAAACCTTCGATGAAGCCGAGCGATGTCAGTTTGCTCAGATTCCGGTATCCGGTTTCATTTTTTGCTAATAAAATCTGGTGATGCCGGGGATCTTTTTCTTCTTTAGAAAATACTTTGCGCAAGCGATCCTCGGTAATATAAAATTCACAACCCACAACGGGCTTTATCTTTAAAGGGCTTTTCTTATCGTCCGGGTTGACCCTGTGTTTATAGGCTTCGGCAACAAAGGAAAATACGCCAAACATATTGCCATGGTCGCTGATGGCCAGGGCAGGCATACCATCCTTTATCGCCTTCTTGTACAATCCACTGATAGAAGCAGCCCCATCTAAAAGCGAATACTGGGTATGAACATGAAGATGGGAAAACTGACTCATTCTGCAAATTTCGCAAACTCGGGTTAAGAATCCGTTTTCTGTTATCCACATTTTTACCGGTAATGTATTTTTAACGTTGTAGCTTCGGCGTGGCCTAACATCCAAAGATGGGGAGGAATGGATCGAATACAAAAATTATCATGAATTCAAAACAAATTTGTAATTTTCCGCATGTTTAAGCGGAGCAGTCGTCCGCAGTATTTATCTGATTGGGTAATTGGTAAGTGTTCCATAAATTTTTATTATTCATTTTTAAAATTTTCAAATGAA
>JACFNM010000775.1:481-1046 GCA_019454915.1 Chitinophagaceae bacterium | reverse complement strand
CAGGGTTACCACCACCCGGATCCAGGTCTTTATTGCAGGAATATCCAAATACAGTTCCTATAGTAATGGCCGTGATAGCAAGTGATTTCAGAGAATTTGTCATGATAATGCGTATTTTAAAAAATGAAAGAAAAAATAATAAAGATGATTTTCTAATAAGTGATATTCAATCCAAACAAAAATGTCCGGGGCATCGGAAAGGTTCCTAAGTCCACGCCCGCCGCTACTTCAGGATCGTATCCCTTGTACCGGGTAAGGGTTAGTAGATTCTGGGCTGTAGCAAATAATCGGATCTTCAGGGGAGATAACGTCATCCGCTTCAGCAATGCGTGATTCAAATTATAACCAAGAGTTACTGTTCTGAACTTTAAGAAGGAAGCATTTTCTATGTAGCGGCTGTCCAGTTCTGAAGAGAAAGGACTACCGGTGATTCTCGGCACCAAGGCAGAAGGATTGCTTTCTGTCCAGCTATCTAATAATGCAGCAGATACATTATATGCATCCGTAGGTCTTTCAAGGTAACGCCGTAACTGATTGTATACGCTGTTACCGCTGGCGCCCTGCC
>JACFNM010000775.1:0-471 GCA_019454915.1 Chitinophagaceae bacterium | reverse complement strand
AAAATCCATAGATCAGAACGGGCTGTTTGCTCCCCAATATCACACGGTCGTTCTTATCTATATGTCCGTCTCTGTTTACGTCACGTAATTTAGGATCCCCGTATTGGGGAGTCGTGTAGGACGGGCTGGTAGGCAATCGGGTTAAATCCTCTCCTTGTTGAATTACGCCATCAAACAATTGTCCATAAAATGATCCCAATGGCTCTCCTACTTTTAGAATTTCTGCGCCCAGAATTCTCTCCGTTACATTGTTATACAACTTAGTAATCCGATTTTGGTTTTGTGCTATATTGCCTGATACGGACCATTGAATACCTTTCTTATCGAAAAACAAAGCATTTACTGTCAGCTCGGCACCCCTGTTCTCAACGTTACCCACATTGACTAACTGCTCTGTACTTTCTCCAAGCCCGGGAGGAATACGAAGTAACAGGTCAGAAGTTTTTTTGTAATACCAGTCTATTGTTGCTG
>JACFNM010000187.1 GCA_019454915.1 Chitinophagaceae bacterium | reverse complement strand
ATTTAACGCCTACCAATACGAACAAATCCTTTTTGTGGTATGGGATTAACAGTACTTCCAATTCAATGTACTGAAACTTATATTCCAAAAACTTGGATTACCCTCCTCAGAAGGAATTTATCACCTCAGCTATGGAATGGTGGAACTTCCATCAGGCCGCATGAAAACCAGAGAAGGAACCGTGGTGGATGCAGATGACCTGATAGATGAAATGATTGACGTCGCAGCCCGGAAAACAAAGGAGTTGGGGAAAATAAAAGATTTCACGGAAGAAGAACTGGAAAAACTTTATCAAACTATCGGACTGGGCGCGCTGAAATTTTTTATTCTCCGGGTGGACCCCAGGAAACGGATGATATTCAACCCGGAAGAAAGCATAGACTTCCATGGATTCACCGCCTCTTTTGTCCAATACTCTCACGCCAGGTCCAAAGCTATATTAAGGAACGAACAGCCTAACGCTCAATTCAGCTTGGCCGAAGATGAACCGCTGCTTCCGCTGGAAAAGGAATTAATGATCCTACTGGAAAGATACCCTGCTGCCATCCGGCAGGCTGCCAACGAATACAACCCTTCCGCCATTGTAAATTATACTTACGAATTGTCCAGAACTTTTAATTCTTTTGTAACCGAACACCGGGTATTGAAGGCTGAAACCGAAAACAAGAAACAACTTCGGCTGCGGCTTTGCCAAATGACGGCTAATGTAATTGCTTCCGGGATGTCGTTAGTGGGGATTGAGGTGCCGGAGAGAATGTGAGAAATGGGGAAAATGTGAAAATGTAAAAATTTGAAGATTTGAAAATGGAGGAATGAGAGCGGTTAACACCGACGAAAGGAAGGTCAGACCCCGGAGAAATGTGGGAATGTCGGAAATGTGAAAATGTAAGAATTGGGGAATGTAAAACAACAGCGGAATTCCGGTTTAACGCTGATCAATTTATTCAAGCAGCTTTTTCGTCAATTTATTTTCTCTTAGGACTTCTCTCTCAATACTCCCTCCGCACTAAGAACAACGCCAATTCTTCAAGCGGTCTTTTACGGCTGCTTACCACTGCGGCATCTTCAAGATGCTTCAGCGCGAGATTCAGGTACTTATCTTTCAGGCTTTTTGCCCACGTCTCTACACCGCTGTCAGCAAATATTCGGAGTACTTTCGCCACTTTATCTTCGGTATCGCCTTCGAGTAAGCGGAGCAGTTCTCTACGCTGTGCAGCGGTTGCTGCCTCCAGTGCCCGGATAGTAAGAAAGGTCTTTTTATTAGCCCGGATATCTCCTCCCGGAAGTTTACCAAACTTTGCGGGGTCTCCAAATGCATCCAAATAATCATCCTGTATCTGAAAGGCTATACCGAGGTTCTTGCCAAACTGATATAAATGCTCCTGGTTTCCCGCTCCGCTCCCTCCCAGCATAGCGCCCATCTGCGCGCTGGCAGCCAGCAGTACGGATGTCTTCAAAACAATCATCTGCATATACTCGTCCAGGGTAATCTCTGATCGCTTTTCAAAATCCATATCCATCTGCTGACCCTCGCAGACTTCCTTCGCTGCCTTGTTAAAAACAGCAAATAACATAGGCGAATGCATGGCATTAACCTTACTTAAATATTCATAAGCCGTCACCATCATTACATCCCCCGCTAAAAGAGCCGTTGGCTCATTAAACTTTTCATGCACCGTCTGCATTCCGCGCCTAAGAGGAGCTCTGTCCATTATGTCGTCATGAATAAGCGTGAAGTTGTGGAATAACTCTATAGCCATAGCGGCCTGCCAGGTATCCGGATGTATCGTATCAAACAATTCATTGCCCATCAGGCACATCACCGGTCGTATCCGCTTACCGCCCATCCCCAAAAAATATTCTGCCGGTTGATACAACGATGGCAGTGTTTCAGGAAAATGTCGTCTGTTAAACCTATCTGCAAATTGATCAACAAGTTCTTCGAATGAAAACATATCGTTTGAAAATAAACAATTAACTGGAAATACTACTTCTTCCTCTTCTGTCTCTTTCCTGAAGATTTATGCCGCGCTGTATCCCTTGTCCGCCGGTTCTTATCGTCCGTGTCACCGGATTCGTTTACCCATTCATAATCCAATTGCCGCTTCCCGAGATCTGCAGCTATCACTTTTATTCTGACTTTGTCGCCCATACGAAACGACTTACCGCTCCTCTTTCCCGTCAGGCAATATTCCGTATCCACTAATCTGAAATCGTCATAATCCAGAAGGCTCTGAATACTAACCAATCCTTCACATTTTTGCAATTCCGTCTCGACCCAAAAGCCAAAGGAAGCAACACCACTAATCACCCCGTCAAATTCGTCCCCGATAAACTGCTGCATGTATTCCACCTGCTTGTATTTATTGCCCGCTCTTTCGGCATCTAAGGCTGCCCGCTCTCTTTCGCTGCAGTGGACACATTTCTCTCCCATCTCTCCATCCGCCCTCGGCGTTCCCTGTAGTACCTGCTGTAGTATTCGGTGTACCATAATGTCCGGATACCGGCGAATAGGCGAGGTAAAATGACAATAATCTTCAAAGCCAAGGCCATAATGCCCGATATTTTCAGGTGAATAGGCCGCTTTTGCCATTGTACGAATCCCGAGTTGCTCCAATACATGTTGCTCGGGTCTTCCCTTCACCGCCGCAAGCATTTTATTAAACGATTCTGCAATAGTTTCCGGTGTTTTCGTATTAAACCGATGACCAAACCTCTTTGCAAATTCTACAAAAGGCAATAATTTTTCTTCATCGGGAGTATCATGTATTCGATACGGAAACGGCAGGGGCTTATCTTTTACTTTTACTTTCGCCACTTTCTCTGCTACCGCCCGGTTGGCTAACAGCATCAACTCCTCGATAAGCTGATGTGACTCTTTGCTTTCCTTAATCTCGATGCCAATGGGTTTCCCCTTCTCATCTAACGTAAACCTTACCTCCTGCGATGAAAAATTGATGGCGCCTTTCGCAAAACGTTCCCGTCGTAATCTCTGTGCTATGTTATTCAACAGCAACAGTTCTTCCTTGTAAGGGCCTTCAGCTCCTTCTATTATCTTTTGCACGTCTTCATACGTAAAGCGGTGATCGGAGCAGATAACCGTCTTGCCAAACGATACTTTTTTTATATCCCCGGTATTGCTCATCTCAAAAATAGCCGAGAAAGTCAATTTATCTTCATGGGGACGGAGGCTGCACAATACATTCGAAATGTGTTCGGGTAACATGGGAAGAACCCTGTCCGGTAAATAAACAGAGGTGGCTCTCTCATACGCGTTCTCATTGAGCGCCGATCCCGGCCTTACATAATGACTCACATCCGCGATGTGTACCCCTACTTCAAACAGATTGGCATCTAACTTCCGGAAGCTGATGGCATCATCAAAATCTTTCGCATCGGATGGATCAATGGTAAATGTCAGAATTTCTCTGAAATCCTTACGCTTTTCTATTTCTGAACCTGAAATGATATCCGGCAAACTCGCCGCTTCTTCCATCGGGCGCTCATCGAATTGAACGGGAAAGCCCGCTTCGGATAATATCTGCCTCATAGCAATATCATCCTCATCAGTAATATCCAGTACCTGTACCACCTCGGCATTCGGGCTCCTGGATCCATTATTCCAATCCGTTAAACGAACCATCACCCTGTCTCCATTTTTAGCCTCTCCCAATTTATCTGGTGAAATATACATATCCGGAACACCCCTGCTCTTATCCGGGATAAAAAAAGCAAAGTCAGCATTCTGTTCAATTCGTCCGATAAATTCAGTCCTCTTCCGCTTAATTACTTCTGTTATTTCGCCTTCCTTTTTGCCGGAACCGTTACCCTGACGGATAATGGTCACCTTTACGGTATCGCCATGTAACGCATGGTTAAAATGTTGCGGGCGAACCAAAATATCCTTCTCCGGCCCTTTCACCATGACATATCCGACACCGGTTTGCGCCACATCAAGGACGCCCTCAAAAGAGGTTGTATGGTCTATTGATTTTTTTCTTTCTCTTCTATGTGTCATATCAACAGTTAAGTCTTCGCTTTATAGCTATTTATAAAACCTTCAATCAAATGGTCAAAGGTCTGTGATTCATTAAATAAAAAATAGGTTTCCATAGGTTGAACATAAATAGGCAAATGCTCAAGCTCTTCATTAAACTTTTCTAACCGAACAGCATCTTTCTCCGTTACAATAATCATCTTATCTTTTGCTTTCATTTTCTCATACCGCTTCCGGATTTCAAGCAGGTCATCAATCATATAAATATAATGATCCGTATAATACATAGCTTCATAACTGGCACTATTTTCCTGGATATATTGACTTAACGTATGCGGATTGGCGATTCCGCAAGCCAGTAAGACCTCCGTTTCTCTGGAAATCAATTTCTTGGCGCCTGACATAATATGATAAGGGACTCCATAGCGAATACCCGTAAAAAATATTTGCTGTCCCTCCACCGGCATAATTTCTTCTATCAACGATTCCTTTTGATTTTCGGACATATCGTGCCTGCATTTGGTAACAATGATAACCTGGGCTCTCTTATAACTCTCACGGCTATCGCGTAAGTCTCCCGCCGGCAGAAAAAAATCGCGCGTAAAGAGATTGTTACAGTCTGTAAGCAGGATATTCAATCCCGCTTTGACGGCACGGTGCTGAAAAGCATCATCCAATATAATGAAATCCGTTTCCGGCCGGTCGAAAAGCAGTTGCGGTATCGCAATGGCTCGTTCCTCCGCAACGGCCACCGATGCAGTCGGAAATTTAACGTGAAACTGCATCGGCTCATCTCCCAAATCAAGTGCTGTGGTTCTGCTGTCTGCCAGTACATATCCCTGCGTCTTCCTCTTGTATCCCCGGCTGAGCGTAGCCGGCTTATACTTATGCATCCACCTCCGTATAAGGTACTCCACCATGGGCGACTTACCCGTGCCTCCCACCGATATGTTGCCTATACAGATTATCGGGAAATTAAATTCTATGGATTGAATGTATCCTTTATCATACAGATAATTCCTCAACTTAATAATAGCGCCATACATTAACGAAAAGGGGAACAGCAGGATACGAAAGGATCTCAACCAGACAAATCTAAAATTCATAAACCATATACGGAGTTACACAATAGGTTAAAGGTATATCAAATTCATCAGTATCTTCAATCAGGTCTACGGCATCAAAGAATGATAATCCCACCTTTATAACATCCTCCCGACACCCGGCTAAAAATCGATCATAAAATCCTTTGCCATAACCCACCCGGTATCCTCGTTTATCGAAAGCCAGCAAAGGAACAATTATCAGGTCAATCTCTCTGCTCCCCACCTTCTCCCCTGCCTGCGGCTCCAGGATATGAGCGTCATTCTCTCTCAATATCGTTCTTTCCTCCAGAATATAGTTATCCATTGAATGGTTTTCAAAATCCACCTTTGGAACAACCACCTGCAAGCCCGGATTGGAGAATTGCAGGAAATCTATGATGGGATTCGTATCTACTTCCTTTGTCACTTCCATAGGTACATACGTATGTAAATAATGAATAAAAGGCAGTGGAAGCTTCTGGAAGCGAATCATGATTAAATCCTGCAGCCGGGCTCTTTCCCCTTCATGGAGATGCATCCTCTTTTCTTTATATAACTGACGAAGTTCCCGTTTTGTCATTATTGATAATCTCTTTCTATTGCCGTTTTCCATTCAGCCTCCGATATTCTCGGCGCACTGCTCCGGTATTCTCCTCTGCAATCTGATTTTACTTATTGACAAAAATAGAAAATACCGTAGTACCGTAATGCCGCTCCGTCCGGAAGAAAGGCTCCCGCTGGTATTGATTTCGCGGCGTATGTTCCAGCACAAACCAGCCTTCATCCGTCAACAACTTATGATCGAATATTTCAGCGGGTAACAGATCAATCGTTTCCAACGCATAAGGTGGTCCGGCAAAAATAAAATCAAACTGTTCCCGGCAACTCCTCAAAAATGCAAACACGTCCATCCTGACCACTTTAATTTGTGAAAATCCAAAGGCTTCGGCCTGCCTGGAAATAAAAGCCGCCATTTTAACGTCTTTCTCGATAATGGTGAGATCGGAAGCGCCCCTGGAAGCCAGCTCAAAACTGATGCTTCCCGTGCCGCCAAACAAATCCAGGGTTTTCAGCCCCTCTATTTCCAGGTTATTTTCCAGGATATTGAACAATCCCTCTTTTGCAATGTCGGTCGTAGGACGGGTATAAGGCATTTTAGCCGGCGGGTTAAACTTTCTGCCTCCCTGCGCACCACCGATTATTCGCATAGCGCCGTATTGAAGAGCGGTGAGAAGAAATGCGGGGGATAGGCATCGAATGCTTCGGCATAACTGAATGCTTCGGGGCGACGCTCCAGTTGAACATCCAGGAAATATTTTAACAATTCCGCGAATACTGATGACTGGTCATCCAGAAGCCCTGAAATCTTCAGCAAAATCTCCTCATTATTCACGTCAAACCTCCGGCACACATTCAGCAAATGATAGGCCACATCTTCTGCCGTTTCATATTCAAAAGTCTGGACGATTTGCAATTGCCGGTTCCGAAATAAGGCAAACAACAACTTATTGGGGTAGAACACCAGGGAAGCCTCATCCCCTTCCACTCTCAAACCTGATATTTTGCACCTTTTTAACAAAATTGAATAGGCATGGAAAAAATGTCCCTTTGGAAAATGAGTTCCTAAAAGTTGGTGCAATACCACCGGAACCCTGTACAAATTTTTTAAATTCCAGTCGGGTAAATCATCCATCAATAACTCGCCCTTTTTCAAATCGCCGTAAAGGAGATCAAAACTCACCTGGTTTAGCTGCTCATCATACAAGGAATCCGGTATCAAAAGGCTCTCCGGAAAGTAGTAAATGACAACCACCTTATTATAGGAACGGGCAAGCCATTCATTATGATAAATGATTTCCTTACAATGATTTAGGGCATTAAATCCGTCGAGATTAACGTATTGCAGGGCGATAAATTCACGTCTGTTGTTATCCAGGATTCCGAAAAGCAAATGATCGCCCGCCACTTCCACATATAAATTACACCCGGCGGCGTCTTTTATCTCATTTACCGGCACCTGAATCTGGTATGCAGCGCTGACACTCATAATTATTCCCGCAATAATAATACATTTTAGACTATCTTTCTATGTTTTCCGCTTTGCGACAACCGTCTTACGCTCAAAACTCGTATTTTCGCCGACGGTTTAAGCCTAAAAATTTATATAAAATCCGGTAGATAAGATAGTTCTTAACAGTCTATAATTGCAGTGGAGTAAATAATTCATTATCATGCAGGAATTGCTGAAAAAAAAGAACCATCCGGATAAGGAAAACCATAAACGTATCACTAATAGTGAACACAAAAGCAGAAAGTCGGATAGCATTCAACTATAAAATCATGAACTAAGCCCTGCTATAAAAATGGTTTCCGGTGTAAGTGGCTGACCGTTAAGAAATTAATGAAACTTAGAAACTAATTATGGCAAAAACTAGTAGCGCTGAAGTATTAGAGGAATATAGCAATAAAGAGTACGAGTTCGGGTTTGTTACGGATATCGAAATGGAGGTGGCGCCCAAAGGGCTGAATGAAGATACCATTCGTTATATATCTGCAAAAAAAGATGAACCGGAGTGGTTATTGGAATGGCGGCTCAAAAGCTACCAGGCCTTTTTGAAACAGACCGATCCGCACTGGCAAAACTTCGAAATGCCTGAAATTGACTTTCAGGGGATTTCTTACTATGCCGCACCCAAGAAAAAAAAGAAACTGGACGACATGGATCAGGTGGATCCTGAACTGGTCGCTACCTTTGAAAAACTGGGAATCCCCCTATCGGAACAAAAAGTTCTGGCTGGTGTAGCCGTAGATGCGGTATTCGATAGTGTTTCTGTAGCCACCACTTTTCAGGAAACTTTGAAAAAACACGGTATTATTTTCTCTTCTGTGAGCAAAGCAGTAAAAGAACATCCGGAACTGGTTCGGAAGTACCTGGGTTCTGTGATTCCCTATTCTGACAATAAATTCGCCGCGTTAAATTCTGCCGTTTTCTCTGATGGCTCTTTTGTATATATTCCTAAGGGAGTGCGCTGCCCAATGGAATTGTCCACCTATTTCCGGATTAATGCAGAAAATACGGGGCAGTTTGAACGTACGCTTATC
>JACFNM010000774.1:609-1048 GCA_019454915.1 Chitinophagaceae bacterium | reverse complement strand
ATAAGAAAGAGAAAGAGCAAATTGTTCCGAACGAACCGGCGTCTCCTCAGGAGCCGGCGCAAGATGAAAAGCCGGAGCCGGTTGTTAAACCCTCAGGGCCGGTAGCTATACCCGAAGGCAGAACCATTCAACTGATGCTGGATGAGAATGTCAGTTCGGAAGACAAGAGTAAAGACGGAACTACGATCTCCCTGCATTGTACGGAGGATATTAAGGTGAACGGAACGGTTATTATTAAGCAGGGAGCCACCGCTATTGGAAAGATTGTAGATGTGGTACCTTCCGGAAAAAGAAGGAAAGCCTTAATTGGCTTTGTTGTCATGAAAATGAATGCAGCAGACGGGAAGTTGATCCGGGTTCGTTCAGAACGATTCCGGCTACAATCCGATAGCCCGGGTCAACCGGCCGTTTTTAAGAGCGGTTCTTTATTTTCGGTTAA
>JACFNM010000774.1:0-599 GCA_019454915.1 Chitinophagaceae bacterium | reverse complement strand
CCATCAGGAAGGCCAATCCATCCGAAACGGGGCCGCAAAAATCCCTTACTTTTTTACCGCGAAATATTTTCTCAATCATTTCGCGTGCTGTTTTGTATTCATTGTGTATGGGGCAGGGATGCGCTTCTGAACACTTGCTTAATCCCAGACCACATTCCTTAAAAATGCCCTTACCTTCGATGGTTTCCACGATGTTTACAATCGGTTGGTTTTGCTGTTTTTCATTCAGGTAAAATCCACCCGAGGGGCCTTTGACACTGTTGATGATTTTTTGCCTGGCCAATAATTGCAATACCTTGCCCACGGTGTGTTCGCTGGCATTGATTTGTTCGGAAACTTCCTTAATGCCCGCTCTTTCTCCCGATTCACTTTTACCGGAAAGGTATATGACCGCTTTAATGGCCGTTTTACAGGTGTGGCTCAACATTGCTTTATCTCCCTAAGTATTTATTTCCTTCGGGTGAAATCTTTGTATAATCCCATGGCGGATCGAAAGTCAGATTCACATGGATTTCCCACTCCGGGAAGCTGCTGGTCAGCGATTCGGTTACGTCGCTGGTAATGGCTTCTCCCATCGGACAAAACTGCGTGGTCAGCGT
>JACFNM010000773.1 GCA_019454915.1 Chitinophagaceae bacterium | reverse complement strand
GCCGCATAAGTGCATCATACTGGAAGGTTTCGGTCAGGTTACGCGTCACGTCTTTTCTTGCGTCCACCAATCCCTTAGCATTATTCATGGTATAGCTCATGTTTTGGATATTGGTAGCGCCGTTCGCCGTTTTTATTCCTGTCAGCAAACCATAAGCGTTATATGTATTGGTTTGGACCAACCCATTTCCAAGGGTCACTTGTTCAAGTTGTCCGTTGGCATTGATCTTGCTAATGGTTTTTATTGCCGTTCCCGATGCATTGGTCAGCTTATTTAAGTATCCATAGCTGTTGTACACATAATTTACCGTGTAGTTTACCGGCTGATGCACAACAGAAGTTATCCTGCCATTCTGGTAGGTATAGTTTATCTGGTAGTATTCCGTACCGGTTTGTTCTTTACTTTGGGTTACCCTTCCTAAATTATCATAGGTAAGTGTTTTGGAAGTACCGTTTGAATTGGTGATGCCCGTAAGCATTCCATCGGTATTATAGGTATAAGTACTGGTTAGTTCCGGGGTTGTTTTGCCGGTAAGCCGGTTAAAATTATCGAACGTCGAGTTTATTGATTCACCTTTTGCATTGGTTGTTTTATTAAGATTACCTGCGGCATCGTAGGAATAGGTCACCGTCCCTGCGCTTGGATCCGTGATGGCAGTTTGTCTGCCATAGCTGTCATAGCTGAAAGAGGTATTGGCGCCGCCCGGTGCTGAGATGGAAGACGGTTGCCCGTCGGGCCGCAGGTTATAAGAGATGGTACCGGCATTGTTAGTAACGCTCAGCAACTCCCCCGAAGCATCGAAATTTTTAGTTCCCGTAACTCCGTTGGTGGTTTCGGTTACACCGGTTCCGCTATAACTATACGAGGTTTGACTGCCGGAAGGAGCGGAAGTATGCGTAATCCGATCATAATTATCATAGCTATAGTTAATGAAAGCGGCGGAACTGCCGGATTTGTAGGGCAATGATTTTGAAGACAAACGTCCGTGCACATCATAGGTTTGGTCGGTCAATACCTCTGCGCCATCAAAACCGGCCATAGGCGATCC
>JACFNM010000186.1:979-8208 GCA_019454915.1 Chitinophagaceae bacterium | reverse complement strand
CATAGCCGTTCGCCACGGAACCAATACCCTTTGTTATTTGTATGCTTTCGATCCAGGGACCGGGGATAAACGTAAGCCCGTAACTACCGGAAAATCCTTTCAGTTCAGCAACATTTTCCGTAAGCAACTGGGTATACATACCCGACAGCCCCAATAGTTGAATCTGCTTCATGCCGGTTACCGCGTCCGAATAACTTACATCCACAGACGGGCTCGTTTCAAAACTCTCCGAAAGATTGCAGCAGGCGGCTTTGGACAATTCGGCTGCGCCAAGCGTTCTTGTATTATAAGCGCTATGAACAGATAAATAGGCCGGCGTTCTTTTGGAAGTGACGGCTATTGCCTTTAAATCAACCGCGTCCGTATTTTTTAAAGTTACCGTTAGAATATTAGTGTCGGTAATCGTAACCGTATCGGGTGAAAATTCTACATAGCTGATCACCACAGGAGCAGGCAGTGTGGATTGAAACCGAAAAACACCGGTGCTGTCTGTAATAAAACTTTCACCTGTATGAAGACTTTTTACCGTGGCGCCTGCTACCGGGTGAATCTTCCCCTTCACCGTTTCCTCCACGATTACTCCCGAGACACTATGCAGAGTGTTGGTGATATCACTCTTGCCGGACCGGTGGTAACGGCAGCAGGCGGGCAGAGATTCATACACTTCGTCTGCCGCTTTAAATAATTCGTTATCATGTCCCGCTTCGGCAATTTTTTGCCGGATCGCAGTTGCGGATACCACGGCGCTGTCAAACTCCACCAGCAATTGATTGGTTTTGATATTCCAAACCGCGTGTATCGAAGGTGCAAGTTGCGATGCCGCGTGTTCTATTCTTTCTTTGCACATTTCGCAATTGCCGGATACCCGAAAACTTTCTGTTACCGTAGTGCTGGTTTGCGCTGCTGTTCCCAGGCTAAAAACCAAGCCTGCAATGCCCATCTGTATGTATTTATTATATTGCTTCATTATTCGGTGATCCAATGATTATCATTCATTTTATGTTCTCTTAAATTTCTTTTTTCATAACCTGTTATAGACGATGCTACCTATGGAGTTATGAATCCTTTTACGTTGTGCAGCGTAGCTATCCTAATACCTATCCCTGCACAGGTGTCAATAACCGTGTATTACATCATTATGAAAGCAATGATGTACGTATGTAATAAAAGGTTCCCTGGAAAATAAAGGCGCTAAAAACAACCGTGTAGTTCTCTCCGAAGAAAGATGAGATCAGTACTTCAGTATGGCGTTAACATCGTGTACTCCAAACTGACATCAAGTGAAAGGATCTTGTTCCTGAATGCATGACGTAGTCAATTTATAGTTTCTAAATATTGTTTAGACCAGGTTAGGCACTTATCCGCTCTTGCGGAAGTTGCCAGAAGTTCACAGAGCCTGACTCTCCCTTCTTCTGTATAAATTAACTAACTAATGGTGGTGATTAATTAGATGGTGCAAAGCTAAAAGCGAATATTTATACTTCCAAATTTTTAGTCCACTATTTTTATAGACTACTATTTTTTTCTGAAGCCCCTGCTATTGCGCAGCAATACATGACCACCATAATATTTCCGGCCTCACAGGGGCTTCAGAAAAAACTTTGTCTATTGTCCACAAAAATAGTAGACTAACGATATAAAACAACTTTTTATTTTTACTTATTAAAATAATAATGACATAGGTTTACAACGGCTGCTTCAAATAGATGTGCTACGCGGAGGCTTCCGTCAACCTTGTTGTCGCGGTCTTGCGTTCGATTTTCGCGAACGCATTTTCCAAATCCTGAATCAGATCATCTGCATCTTCAAGTCCCACGCTTAACCTGATCAGATTGCCGGAAACGCCGGAATGTTTCCGTATTTCTTCTGGTATAGACAAATGGGTCATGAGCGCGGGAAGACATAATAAACTCTTTACACCGCCCAGACTCTCTGCCAACTTGAAATATTTAGTAGAAGTAACAAAAGCATTGGCAGCCGTAGGGGAATAAGCCTTTAATTCAAACGAAACCACTCCCCCGAATCCACGGGCCTGCCTTGCCGCTACATCATGATTGAAGTGATCTGTTAACCCCGGATAAAATACTTTGTTTACGGCCGGATGTCCCTGGAGAAACTCAGCTACGGCCTGAGCATTCAAACAATGTTGCTTAATCCGAATCGGGAGCGTTTCAATCCCCCGTATCAGCAGCCAGCTATCGAAGGGTGAGAGTACCGATCCGCTTGCATTTTGTATAAAGCGGATACGATCACCCAACTCCTTATCCCTGGTCACCACCAGCCCTGCAATCAGGTCGCTGTGACCGCCGAGATATTTGGTGGCAGAGTGTACGACGATATCCGCGCCGAGCGTGAGTGGCAATTGAAGCGCCGGAGAGGCAAAGGTATTATCTACACAAAGCAGGGCATGATGAGCCTTTGCTATTTTTGAAATGGCTTCAATATCAGAAACTTTTAACGTGGGGTTTGTCGGCGTCTCTAACCAAATCAGTTTCGTTTTCGGAGTGATGGCATTGAGCACGTTCTCCGCCACCGAGGTGTCCACATAACGGACCGAAATTCCCAGCTTCTTATACACGTGCGTAAACAAGCGAAAAGCTCCTCCGTAAATATCATCCACCGCAATGATTTCATCCCCGACAGACAATAACTTAATAACGGCGTCGATAGCGGCCAATCCACTGGCGAAAGCCGTTCCAACGGCGCCCTTTTCAAGATCGGCTATCAACGTTTCCACCGCTGAACGGGTAGGATTACCACTCCGGGAATAATCATATCCCTTGTTAATCCCCGGAGCTTCCTGCACGTAAGTACTAGCCTGGTATATAGGCACTGAAACTGCTCCTGTAAATGGATCCACCGGCACGCTGTGAATGACTTGTGTTGATAAATTGCTCATCTTTTTTAGTTTTAATTATTAAAAAATAAATCATTACTTACCAAAAAAGAGGAACGGGGAGCCACAAAAAAAGCTCACCCGATAAATCAGATGAGCTTTCAATATGTTACAATATATTTATGAGCTTTATATCCGGCTTATCTTTCACGTTTTGCACGTGATGGAATTGGCACCTTCCCTATTAAACGAATCGTTTAACAGGAGGTTGCCAAGGCTTCGCAGGGCCATTACCCTCCACCTTTCTTGATAAGTAATCTACAATAACTGTAGTGAAAAGAACTGCCGCAAAGATAAGGGCAATATTTTTTTACAAACAAATTTATTTTTTAAAATCGCTTAAATGCAGTCCGGGTAAGCGTTCGAAAGAAAGTGATTTAAAAACAACAGACAACACATCTGTCTCACCTAACCATTTACCAATTGAACAGAAAAACCTACTATTGCCCTTTACCATCATATTTCTTTTCCCCGTTAATGTACAGCACAGATTCATGGGCATCAAATTTATACTCACCACCCTGATATACATTATCCTCCGATCTTTCCGTAATAGTGGATACCATCTTTTCTTCACGTAAGAACAATTCGACTTTTGATTTATCCTCACTGAATAAAACAAAGGCGCTGATGATCGCTTCGCCCTCCTTCACGCCAACAGGATTTAGTCGTTGGGCAACACTAAAAGCCTGCATGCAATTTCGATTCAGTTCACTCCATATTTCGCCCGTCGCAGTTTGGCGGCCGTGCACATCTTTGCCACCTACAACGGTTGATAATTCCGAATCTGTTTGGTTCTTTGCATTTTCCGAAGAATAGCTTTGCGGATTGTTACAAGCCGTCAATACAAAAAACCCGAATGACAATAATAAAGCAATTCTTTTCATTTTTTATTCGTTCAGCAGCTAATAGATCTTCAGCCCGGCGCCCTGTTCATAGTTCTGCCATTTTTTTCAGCCGGGTATCACAATTCGCCCGGCGTTGTTTACCGGTATTACTCTGAGTTGTCCGAAGGGGCTTGCCCAGGCAAAGTCATCTAACTACAATCAGCGGCTAACCCGTCGGTTCAATAGGCAGTCTGATATCAGTACGCCCGGAAAACAGCAATGTATACCTTTCAAAAATTAGTAATACGCCGCATCTGATACTACAACAATACATCTGATATGTTAACTTTGAACGATACTTGACAATGAGATGAAATTTTCAGACCCGTTTAAAATATTAACACCCAACGAAAGGTGGGCGCCTGCGCAAAGCCAGATTGACGCGCTTCAAAACGCTTATGACAAACTGCTGCCTCCTTTGGTGTATAAAATCAGGGTAGCAGTGGCTGCATGGCGTGAAAATAATTACGAAGGTGCTTCCCAGACAACAAAATCACTTTTGAATTTCTGGTTCAATCGCGAGCACCTAATCGGTGAGACCAGGTTCAACTTCTTCTTTTCGCAACGCGAAGCTATAGAATCCATCATTTACCTATATGAAATCGTTCATGCAAAAGATAAATACGAATTGATGAAGTTTGATTCATCTGGGCGCATCAGCACGGGTATGTTCGATGAAAACTGGACACGCTATGTCATAAAAATGGCAACGGGTTCCGGGAAAACCAAGGTAATGGGACTGACTTTGGTTTGGTCTTATTTCTATAACCTTTATGAAACTGACAGTAGTTTATCCAGGAATTTTTTGATAATTGCTCCGAATATCATTGTGTTGAATCGCTTAAGAAAAGATTTCGACGGATTGAAAATGTTCTTTGATGAGCCATTCATTCCGGACAATGGGTTTGATGACAAGGACTGGAAAAACGATTTTCAGTTAACCCTGCATATTCAGGACGACTTAAAACCCATAACTGAATCCGGGAATATTTTCCTGACCAACATTCATCGCGTATTCTTTAATGAAGAGCCGGAAGAGAGTTTTGAAACAATCTTTTTAGGCGTAAAGCCAAAGCCAGATGCTGACACATCCAAAGGCATAGACCTTGGCAAAATATTAAGGAGCGATAAGATAAAAAATCTGGTGCTGCTCAATGACGAGGCTCATCATATTCACGACAGTTCTTTAGCCTGGTTCAAAAGTATTGAAGACATAAACAACAAACTTAAGTTGAAGACGGGAAGCGGTATCAGCTTGCAAACAGACTTCACGGCCACACCCCGGCACAACGACGGCGCTATCTTCGTTCAAACTATCTGTGACTATCCTTTGGTGGAAGCTATTAAACAAAATGTAGTTAAATCACCCGTCTTGCCTGACGAAGTATCAAGGCAAAAAATTCATGAAAAGGAAAGCAGCGATTTTATAGAACGATACCACGACTATATTCATTTGGGATATTTGGAATGGGAAAAGCAATTTGAAGAGCTAAAGAATTACAAAACACCCATTCTTTTCGTGATGACCATGAGCACAAAAGAAGCTGACCAGGCTGCTGCATTTTTAGAAGCCAATTATTCCAAACTGAAAAATTCTGTATTAACCATCCATACCAATCAATCCGGTGAAATTAAGGAAGCCGCTGCAAGCAAAAAAGATAAGCAGGAGTTGGATAAGTTACGTGAAGCTGCAGACGATATTGATAGTGATGATTCGCTCTACAAAGCCGTTGTTTCAGTGTTGATGTTGCGTGAAGGTTGGGATGTTCGGAACGTCTCCACCATTGTCGGACTTCGTCCGTATGGGGCGGATTCAAAAATACTTCCTGAACAAACGATTGGCCGTGGTTTGAGAAAAATGTTTTCTTTGGATACCCCCGAAAAACTGGTGATTGTAGGAACACCTAAGTTTTTGGAGTTTGTGGAAGAACTGAAAACCGAAGGTGTGGAGTTCCAATACAGTCCCATGGGTAAGGGTACAAAAGGTAAATCACCGATAATTGTAGAGGTGGACAATGAGAACCCCGATAAAAATTTGGATGAACTGGATATTCCCATTCCACAAATGAGCCCGAGGATTTACCGTGAGTTCAAAAATCTTGAACTCATTAACGTGGGCCAATTCCAAAACGAAAAAGTACCCTTAAAAAAATACAATGCAGACGAATTGAAGGAAATTGTTTTTAATGATATTGAAGGAAATTTATCGCATAAGACTGTTTTTAAAGACAACGTACCGGATTACCGGAATGTAATTGCCTTTTTTACCTCCTCTATTTTGAAAGACTGCCGCCTGGTAAGCGGTTTCCATATCCTTTATCCAAAGGTAGAAAGCTTCATCAAGTACCAGCTTTTCACTAATGAAGTGGAGTTGAGCGACCCGCAAATGCTTAGAAACCTTTCTGAAATAAAGCCTAAAGAAATACTGCGCAATACGTTTAAAAAAGCTATAGACGAATTAACGATCACCGATAAGGGAAGCGCTGAAGTAAAAAATTATATCTCACTAAAACTGACCCGTCCAAAGGTGGCTGAAAATCAGCCCTTCCTTATCCCCAAAAAGTCGGTTTTCAATAAAATCATTGGCGACAATCCATTTGAGTTAGAAGTAGCTTCTTTTTTGGAAAGCCGCTTTTCAGATGTAATTGCATTCGCAAAAAACACCATGGGAGAAGGCGGCGTCAATTTCAAAATTGAATACCAAGCACAGGATGGAAATATAAGAGAATATTTCCCCGACTTTTTTGTAAAAACAGGCGCCAACACTTTTTACATACTTGAAACCAAAGGCAGGGAAGATTTAGACGACCAACTAAAAATCAAACGTCTGGCAACTTGGTGCAGAGACATCAACCATGCCCAAAGTGAATATACCTATCAGCCCGTTTATGTAAAACAGGAAAAGTGGGATGAGGTGAAAAGAGATTTGAAATTATTTGAGGATGTTCACAAAATATTTGAAGTGAAATGACAGAACAGGAATTAAAATTAAAGTTGCGTCAATTGCTGAACCTGCAGGCAGAAAATGAGATTGTAGAATTTAAAGAAGCGAAAGCAGGATATGATTTTGGTAAACTTGGAAAATATTTTTCAGCATTAAGCAATGAAGCCAATTTGATGAAAAAAAATGGCGCATGGTTGGTTTTTGGTGTTGAAAACAAAGAGCATAAAATTGTTGGTACTAAATTTCGGGAGAACAGACCCGATTTGGATAATCTGAAAAAGGAACTGGCAGATAAAACTTCAAATCGGATCACTTTTCTCGAGATTTACGAATTGCACTTAAACGAAGGCAGGGTTATCCTATTTCAAATACCACCCGCGCCAAAAGGACTACCAGTTTCTTTTGAAGGCCATTTTTACGGGCGGGATGGCGAAAGCCTTGTGCCGCTTAATTTGGAAGAAATAGAAAGGATCAGGATTCAGAGTAATAAAGCAGACTGGAG
>JACFNM010000186.1:0-969 GCA_019454915.1 Chitinophagaceae bacterium | reverse complement strand
ATAATTCCGGATGCCACAATTGATGACCTCGACCAACATGCAGTTGCCTATGCGAGAGAAAAATTTTTAGTAAAATTTCCTGAATTAAAGGAAGAGCTTGCACAATGGGATAACATTACCTTTTTAAATAAGGCAAAAATAACAATCAAGGGAAAAATTACACGAACTGCAGTTATTCTCTTAGGAACAAGCGAAGCAGAGCATTTCCTGATTCCTTCCATAGCAAAGATTCGCTGGGTGCTTAAGACATTAAGTAATGAAGAAAAAGATTATGATATTTTTCCACCGCCGATTCTTTTAGCTATTGATAAAGTGTTTGATAAGATAAGAAATCTTAAGTACCGATACCTTCCCAAAGGCACCTTATTTCCTAATGAGTTACTTCGCTATGAGCCTTTTAATATTCGGGAAGCAATTAATAATTGTGTGGCACATAATGATTATACAAAAGGAGGATATATAAATGTAATTGAGTTTGAAGACGAGAGATTAGTTTTTTCAAATAACGGGCATTTCATCCCCGATAGTATTGAAAAAGTAATCATGCAGGATGCGCCTGAAGAAAATTACAGGAATCCCTTCCTGGCTAATGCTATGTTTCAATTAGGACTGGTAGATACACGTGGCGGCGGCATTAAAAAAATTTATACCAATCAAATCAAACGGTTTTTTCCTCTGCCAGACTATGAACTGGGATCTGAAAAAACACAAATGACTTTGACGGGTAGAATATTAGATCCGGAATTTGCAGAAATTTTAGCCGACAATCCCAATCTTTCTTTTGTTGATATCTTCTTGCTGGACAGGGTTCAGAAGAAAAAAAATATTTCTGATGAGGAATATAAGCATTTGAAAAGAATGGGATTTATTGAAGGCAGAAAGCCTAATATGTTTTTATCACATTCTGTAATTGTTCCATTAAAAGATGATGGCTTAAAAGCAGCCTATATCCGCAATAAAGGATTTGAC
>JACFNM010000185.1 GCA_019454915.1 Chitinophagaceae bacterium | reverse complement strand
CTGTTTTGGAAGTCTTCCCAAAAAATGCCCACATAGCCATCTATGATGATTGTTTTTTGAGCCAGACAGTAATCAGCAAGGCTATCAACACCTTCAAATATTTGATTGCCGGGTACAAGAAAAACGGGATAGATATCGTACCCTTTATTGGATATACCATTGTTCGGTTTACTTGCCGGTAACAGGGCTTGTCCTGATTTACGGAATGCTTTCTCCTCTTCTTTTTGTTCTTGTAATTCTTCTTTCGTATTTGTCATTATGCTAAAATTATAAATTCAACATGTACGCATCCTACTTTTCCATTCTGTTTATGGTGGAAATTTAACGATTTCGGATTTGATACAGGGAAATAATGAATTGACGTTTCAAGCTATTTTAAAATAAAAGTATTAAACAAATACGAGGTCTCAAACCCTTTTATGCGCCTAAGCAAAGAAATAAAGGTGGTAAAAACATAGTTCAAACGGCTCTGCTTAACGTCCCGGATTTTTTAAACATGATTTTGGAGTGCATGTGAAACTACAAAAAAGGACGGATAAGCCATGTCTTGTTGATGACTAATAAGTACAGGGTATATGACGAAAGGGTTAATTGTAGGGTCTTGCCCCTGCAAAACCGGGTTGCCTTTTTACAAAACGGAGGATTCCCGAACGATCAGTTGACTGGGCAATACGATGTGGTTTGATTTCGCTGATGTTGGGTTTTGATGCTGAAGGTTTAAGAACATTTGCGCGGCTGCTTCCCCAACCTGTCTTCCCGGTCTGCATACCGAAGTGAGGGATGGTGAAATAAATGCAGAGATTGGAAAATCATCGAATCCTACAATAGCAATGTCTTCGGGTATCTTTAGCCCCTTGTCCCTGATTACTTTCATGGCTCCAATTGCCACCTGATCATTCACGCCAAAAATGGCATCGGGTATCGGCTTCAGATCAAGCAGTCGTCTGGTTGGCTCCGGTGCACTCTCGACCCTGAAGTTCGTATTAATAACCAGGGAATCGTCCACTTCAAATCCATGTTGGATCAAACAATCGGTATAACCTTTAAAACGATGTTCGGTAACGGTTAAGCCGTTAGGTCCTTTCAGATGAGCGATACGCTTACGTCCGCTGTCAATGAGGTGTTTAACAGCAGAATACGCGCCATGATAATCATCTACAGTTACGCTTCCCGCAGCAAACCCTTCGAAGTCACGGTCTATGAAAATCAAAGGCAGATTTCTTTTGGATATATTTTCAAGATGTTCATAATATCCGCAATCATAAGTTTCCTGAGAGACAGAGAGGAATATTCCTTCAACGCGGTTGGATAGCAGTTTAACGATATATTCTGCCTCCAGCAGGTATTGTTCGTTGGTTACGCAGATGTTAAGGGTATATCCTTTCGGGTGCAATACAGATTCAATGCCTTCAATAATGGCCGACTCATAATAGTTGTTGATGGTCGGTACCACAACTCCTATACTGGCAGTCCTGGTGTTGAGAAGACTGAGAGAAACCTGATTACGCTGGTATCCTACTTTTTTGGCGTATTCCTGCAAGTTTCTTCTCGTATCTTCATTGATAGAAGGATGATTATTCAAAGCTCTCGAAACTGTGGAAGGAGAGCACTTGAATTTTCTCGCTATATCTTTAATCGTAACCGGCTTATTCATCCTTTATAGTGCTTCAATTTCTTCTACAAGTTCGACCTTTTTATGGACTCAAAAAATTTCAAACGTTTGCATCTTCATTTAAAAGACTAAATTTAAAATTTAGTGGTAAGTTTATTCACGTAAATTGTATCATATGTCCGACCATAAGTTGCTGATTAAGCCCGATTTAACCAAACCGGTGTATCATCATTTTACCGCAGAAGAGGCGGGTTGGGAGTATCTCAACTTTGAGGCGAGGAGATTGAGGCAAGGTGAATCTTTTACTAAGGAAACGGGAGACCACGAGTACTGTATTGTTTTATTAGGGGGCAGCTTTAAAGTAAATTCAGATAAGGGAGAGTGGGAAACTAAGAATGGCAGAAAAGATGTGTTTAGCGGAATAGCTCATGCCTTGTATTTACCCCGTCGTACACAGTTTACGCTTACTGCTTTGGTAGAAAATACCGATATAGCGATTTGCTGGGTGGCGACCGATGAGGATCATCCGGCTTATCTGAAGACGCCTGAGGAGGCGGCTATTGAATTGAGAGGCGGAGATAATGCCAACCGGCAAATTAATAGTTTGTTACAACCGGGTTTTGATTGTCATAGGATTGTTTGCGTGGAGGTTTATACCCCTTCGGGGAACTGGAGTTCTTATCCTGCACACAAACATGATGAGCGAAAGACAGATGCAGCAGGAAATTTACTGGAAGCTGATTTGGAAGAAATCTATTTTTACAAGACAGATAAGCCCAATGGTTTTGCCATCCAACAGGTTTATACAGACGACCGCTCTCTGGACGAAGTGATTAAAGTACATAATGATGAAGTGGTATTGATTCCGGAAGGCTATCACCCCGTGGTGGCCGGACATGGATACAACGTATATTATCTGAATTTTCTGGCGGGAAGCGATCAATCACTGGCAAATACTCCCGACCCGCAGCAGAAATGGATTTTTGGAACCTGGAAAGGTCAAGACCCGAGACTGCCCATGGTGACATCCAAAATGAATGAGGAGGAGTAAAATCAGTTTGTGTAAAGGTTTGAAATATTGAATATGAGTACAACGAGAAAATACGATTTGCTTACTATTGGGAGGTCATCTATAGATCTGTATTCTGCCAATGTGGGAAGCCCTTTTGTTGATATTTCTGCATTTAACGCTTTTGTGGGAGGATGTCCTACCAATATTGCGGTGGGTACTACCAGACTGGGATTGAAAACCGCTTTACTCACGGGTATAGGAAATGATCAGGTGGGTGCTTTTATCCGGCATTTTGTTGAAAAGGAGAGCGTATTCACCGATTATATAGCTACTATTGCAGGAACAAGAAGTTCTGCCGTGATATTGGGTATTGAGCCGCCCGACAGGTTTCCATTGGTGTATTATAGAGAGAACTGTGCGGATATTCATCTGAATATAGACCACGTACAAGCTGTTCCTTTTGCAGATTTCAGAGCTGCTGTTTTTTCCGGTACTGCTTTTAGTAAGGACCCCAGCCGGACAGCTATGTTTTATGCGCTGGAGCTGGCAAAAAAGAATGAAGTAGTGAGTATATTAGACCTTGACTTCAGAGCTGACCAGTGGGATGATCCGCGGAGTTTCGGTATTGTTATCCGTACGGTACTGCCGAAGTTCAATATCGTTATGGGCACGGAAGAAGAAATTCTGGCTGCCTATCTCAGCGACAGTAGTCAGGTATCTATCAAACATCAGCAAATATCGGCACCTGAGATCAAAGGCAATATTGATAACGCGATTAATGATTTGATGCATTCGGGAATTGATACTTTGATTGTGAAAAGAGGTAAAGAAGGAGCTTCTGTTTTTCAGCAGGGAAAGGATGAGTTAAAAGTGCCCGGATTCCCGGTGCAGGTGTTGAATGTGCTGGGTGCAGGGGATGCATTTGCCGGAGGATTTTGCTATGGATACCTGAACGGGTGGGATGTGTATAAGAGTGTGCGTATGGGAAATGCTTGCGGCGCTATTATTGTGACGCGCGAAGGCTGTGCCAATTTTATGCCGACGCTGGATGAAGTGATGTCATTTACCAATGCGCGCGGTGGGTTGTAAATACAGAAGGGATAGGCATTACGGAAGAGCAGAACATGGGAGTGTATTCTTATGCAGATAACGCAGATAGTCCGGGAAGGGAGATTTTCTCCGGGTATATCAGCAGGACTTGTTGAAAACAAGAAGCGCCTGTCACAGAAAATCATGAAAACGGATGTGCCGTCAGTGCCGAAAGTCTAGTAACTATAACTTGTATATAAATCATATTTAATCAAACATATCAGGAGATGGAAAAATTAAGAAACTATATTCACGGGGAGTGGGTGCAGAGCAAAAGTGGAACTTACACAAAAGTGATTAATCCCGCAACCCAGGAAGTGCTGGCTGAAGTGCCTGCGGGAGATCCTGCTGATGTGGACGCAGCTGTAAAATCATCCGAAAAAGCATTTGCCGCCTGGAAACGGATACCTGCGGGTAAAAGAATTCAGTATCTCTTTCACCTGAAAAGATTACTGGAAGAAAATTTAGATGAACTTTCACGAACCATCACACTCGAGTCGGGAAAGACTTATGCAGAATCAAAAGCAGAATGGATAAGGGCGATTGAGAATGTGGAGAACGCCTGTGGGATACCGACTTTAATGCAGGGTGATTTTTCTGAGGATATTTCTCTGGGCATAGATGAATACATGATTCGTCAACCTGTAGGAGTATGTGCCTGCATTTCTCCGTTTAACTTTCCGGGGATGATACCTTTCTGGTTTCTGCCTTATGCGATAGCCTGCGGCAACTCTTTTATTATCAAACCTTCCGAAAGGGTACCGCTTACCATGACGAAGGTGATGGAATTAGTGGATAAGCTGGGGTTACCAACCGGGTTGATTAATATGGTACACGGAGGCAAGTCCGTAGTGGATGGAATATTGGAGCATCCCGGGATAAGGGCGGTGAGCTTTGTTGGTTCTTCGGCCATTGCCCGTTACGTTTACGCAAAGGCGGCAGCTAATGGTAAAAGAGTACAGGCACAGGGAGGAGCGAAGAATCCGGTGATCATTCTTCCGGATGCCGATATTGATACCACTACGCAAATCGTGGTGGATAGTGTATATGGATGTGCAGGGCAACGCTGTCTGGCTGCTTCCACCATCATTACTGTAGGCGAACATCAGCATATAACGGAAAGTCTGGTGGAAATGAGCCGAAATCGCCAAACAGGTTTTGGACTGGAAGAATCTGTACAGATGGGGCCTGTAATCACCGCAGAAAGTAAGACACGAGTGCAGGGGCTGATTGAGAAAGGAATACAGGAAGGCGGAAAATTATTACTCGACGGAAGAAACGCAGCCATTTCCGGATACGAGAAAGGTAACTTTATCAAACCTACTATCATAGAAGGTATACCACTCGATGGAGAACTTGCCGGAACAGAGATTTTTGGCCCGGTGATGAGCCTGGTACACATCAAAACTATTGATGAAGCGATACAGTTTATCAATAGCAACAAATATGGAAATATGGCCTGCATATTCACCAGTAGTGGGTTGAATGCGCGCAGATTTAGAAATGAAGCTGATGCAGGAAATATCGGAATTAATATAGGCGTTGCCGCTCCGGTGGCGCAATTCCCTTTTAGCGGATGGAAGGAGAGTTTTTATGGAGACCTGCACGGGCAGGGAAAACACGCGGTTGAGTTTTATACACAAACCAAAGTGGTTATTGAAAGGTGGCTAAAAGAATGGACCAGGAAATTTTAATCCCTTCTGTTGATAGTTGACCAATTACTTTTGAATAGTATCCAGAAAATATTTTAATACAAGGATTTGCATGGCAGGAAAAATTAGAACCGGAATAATCGGGTTGGGACGGATAGGTCAGATACATCTTGCTAATTTACTATTCCATACACACAATGCAGAAGTAGTTATTGCGTCGGATATTTCACCTAAAGCGCATGACTATGCCAGGGATATGGGCGTAAAGCAGGTGACTGCGGATGCCGCGGAAGTAATCCGTCATCCGGAAGTTGACGCGGTAATTATCTGTGCACCAACGCCGCAACACGTGCCTTATACCATAGAGGCGGCGAATGCGGGAAAACACGTTTTTTGTGAAAAACCTTTAGATGTTTCTTTGCCATCTATTCGATCTGCGGCTGAGGCGGTGGAAAAGAACGGGGTGAAGTTGATGCTGGGATTTAATCGCCGCTTTGACCCCAATTTCGCGCGGGTGCGGTCATTAGTGAGTAACAACACTATCGGTGATCCGCATATCTTACGCATCACCAGCAGGGATCCGGCTCCCCCGCCTTTAGAATATGTAAAAGTTTCCGGCGGGTTGTTTTTAGACATGAGTATTCATGATTTTGATATGGCACGCTTTATTACAGGCAGTGAGGTGAAGGAAGTGTTCGTAAAGGGCGATGCCCTGATAGATCCGCAGATCCGGCAATATCATGATATTGATACCGCGGTGATTGTACTTACTTTTGAAAATGGCGCCATAGGAGTGATAGACAATAGCCGTAAAGCGGTTTACGGTTATGATCAACGCCTGGAGATATTCGGGTCGAAGGGAATGGCGAAGGCGGAAAACAATACACCGGATAATGTAATCGTGCACAATAATGAGACGGTGCAAACGGCGCTGCCCCTTCACTTCTTTCTGGAGCGATATGAAAAGGCCTACAGGATTGGAATGCAGGCTTTCCTCGATTGTATAGAAAATGACAGCCCTTCTCCGGTAGGCGCTCACGACGGACTGATGGCCACGGCCATCGGTTTGGCGGCAGGTTTATCGTTGAAAGAAAACCGGCTGGTGAAGCTGGACGAGATTTTAAATGGCGATTAATAGTTGCGCAAACGAACCGATAAATAAATAGTGCTTAATTTTCAGTGTTGATTACTAAACCGGCTCCTTGCCACCCATAAAAACTCTAACGATGAACCAAACCGGTCTGCAACCATTAGATTATCTGGTATTCTGTCTGTACCTCGTCATTGTAGGAGTTTATGGGTATTGGATTTATAAAAGAAAATCCAATAAATCGGATACGGCTTCGGGATTTTTTCTGGCAGAAGGCTCTTTAACTTTCTGGGCCATCGGTGCTTCACTGATTGCTTCAAATATTTCGGCCGAACACTTTATCGGAATGTCCGGCTCTGGTTTTGCAATCGGTTTGGCGATCTCTTCGTATGAATGGATGGCAGCAGCGGCATTGATCGTGGTAGCCATTTTTATTCTGCCCGTGTATCTTAAGAATAAAATTTATACCATGCCTCAGTTTTTGAGGCGAAGGTATAATCCGCTCGTAGCAACTACGATGGCGGTTTTTTGGCTCCTCCTGTATATTTTCGTAAACCTTACCTCCATCATCTATCTGGGTGCACTTGCCCTCGAGGTGACTGCCGGAATTAATTTCACTTTCTCCGTCATTGCACTGGCTCTGATTGCGATTCTAATTACCATTGGTGGTATGAAGGTGATAGGTTATACAGATGTGGTGCAGGTGCTGGTATTGGTTGTCGGCGGACTAATTACTACCTATCTTGCTTTGACCCTCGTGGCCGATCGGTTTGGGAACAGCGATATTTTTGGAGCGCTCAGTACGCTTAAAAAGCAGGCTGACTCCCATTTTCACATGATCCTGAAAAGCGATAATCCCTATTATAAGGATTTGCCCGGACTGACGGTTATTATAGGAGCGATGTGGATTAACAATCTTGCCTATTGGGGATGTAATCAGTATATCATTCAGCGCACGCTGGGTGCAGACCTTGACACAGCGCGCAAAGGTATTTTGTTCGCTGCCTTTTTAAAGTTGCTGGTGCCGGTAATCGTAGTGATACCCGGTATTGCCGCCTATGTGCTTTATCAAAATGGTATGTTTCAACAGGAGATGGTGGACGCAGCGGGTGTTGTAAAACCCGATCATGCCTATCCTGTTTTATTGAATCTTTTACCGGTGGGTTTGAAAGGCGTAGCGTTCGCCGCCTTAACGGCTGCCATCGTAGCCTCGCTTGCCGGAAAGGCGAACAGCATCTCCGCTATCTTTACGCTGGATATCTATAAATTGTACGTAAAGCCTAATGCCAGTGAAAAGCACCTGATCAAGGTAGGACGACTTGCCGTTTGGATTTCCATGCTGATAGCGGTTTTAATTGCTCCGCAACTGAAGGTGCTGGAACAGGCGTATCAGTTTATTCAGGAGTATTCCAGTTTTATTGCGCCAGGGGTGTTGGCGATTTTTATGTTTGGACTCTTTTGGAAAAGAGCTACCGGACGTGCGGCTCTGATTACCGCGGTTGTCACCATTCCTTTGTCCGTTTTATTTAAGTTCTGGATACCTGAGGTGCCTTTCCTCAACAGGATGGGTATCGCGTTTATCGTATTGTGTATTATTATGGTGACACTAAGTCTGACGGATAAAACTTCAAAAAGAACACCACCGCTGGATATGCCTTCCTTTAATGTAAGCAGGTTTTTTACGATTATGGCGATGTTTATGAGTGGTATTCTGGCTGAATTATATACCGCTTACTGGTAAACAATTAAGGGAATGAGAT
>JACFNM010000772.1 GCA_019454915.1 Chitinophagaceae bacterium | reverse complement strand
AGCTTTTTGATCCCCATAGTTTCCGCACCGCTTTCATCCTGTGTCCAAACCGGTAGTTCTGCCACCACATAGGGGCCAGGACGCAATAAACGTTCCAGAAAATTTCTTTCCCGGTAATGCTCGGTAGTGAAATCAACCAGTTCATTCTCGGTTAATCCCTGTTCAGTGGCGACCTGGGTAATGAGATATTTGTCCAGATAACGATAGTTCAGAAGCTCACATACCTTGACGGCAATTTCCTCTGCCCCGCTACCCCATTGTCGGGAAATTGTAATAACGCCCATCTTAAACCTCCGCAAAAATCAACATCAACGTTAATAGAAAAATAAAAAGAGCACCGCAGCTTCAATGGCTCTTGATTGGCCTTGGCCCAAATCGGTTCCAACAGGAACCAAGCCTGCCCAATCAAATCGGTGCTCTTGTAAATTAGTCGGTTGAATCAGTCTGGCTAACTGCCCGACAATTCTACTTAATTGGAAATTGTTGAATTATCCATTTTTAACCTCGCACCAGCCTGAAGCGGCGCGACCCTTTGGCAATTTCTCGCCTTCCCCATCACCGGTGACGGGGTAGCAGCGGCCCGACTGCTGAAGATATTAGAACAATAATTCATCCTGATTACAATTTCAACTCTTGAATTTTAATCAATAAGCCTCTCGGTCTCGGATCTGTGCAAGCCCCGGTCTGCCCGGCGCTGCCACTTTTTTTCCGGCAATAATCATAAATTCAAATAACAGGCAAACCTTTTTTCTCGACCGAGACCATTTGGTTAAACAACAAATGATACTTGTCGATTGCGGCAATATTAGCACTTGCCCAATACTTTGTCAAAAATTTCACATTTCGTATTAACAAAAAAACAGGCTGCCAACAATGGTTTATAGGCTTGTTTGTGACTGTCTGGGAGCAGGTATCCTCAATGTTAGGGGAGAGGTAAATTCAACACAAAATTTCGTTGGACATTCACTCAAAAAGGAGTAGAATCAGCCGGTTATCCATCACCCATCGATACAGGAACCGACAATGATAAAAACGTCACGCTTAACGGCGC
>JACFNM010000184.1 GCA_019454915.1 Chitinophagaceae bacterium | reverse complement strand
GGGCAGTACTTTTGGTATCTTTTTCTCTCTGTTCGTAGTAGGTATCGCAGCCTTGAATCTGATTATAGATTTCGACATGATTGAAAAAGGATCGGAAGCAGGTGCTCCAAAATTCATGGAATGGTATGGTGCCTTCGGGTTATTGGTTACGATCGTTTGGCTTTACCTTGAAATATTGCGTTTACTCGCTAAACTTAATAGTCGTAAATAATAAATCGGGAAGACTCGTCAGGGGTCGCATAATCTATCAGATGATATTGCAGGAGCATGTCCTAAGAAGACATGCTCTTATTCTTTGAGATAATAATTATCCCCTCCTTACTAATTTCTGCTATTGATTCTAAAACAATCCCGCTATCAATCCCGTCCATCCCGTTTGATGACTGGCGCCAAGTCCTTTTCCATTGTCGCCATGAAAATATTCGAAGAATAACAGGTAGTCTCTGAAATGGGGATCTTTTTGCAGTTTTTCATTATCTCCATACAGAGGCCGCCTCCCGTTTTCATCCCGCAGAAATAACTTCTTTAACCTGGTAGAAAGTGATTGGCTTATTTCAAATAAGGTATAATAATTACCCGAATGAGTTGGATACTCCACTTTAAAATCATCTCCATAGTAAAAATGAAATTTTTTTAGCGACTCTATGATGAGATAATTCATGGGCAACCACAAAGGTCCACGCCAGTTGGAATTGCCTCCAAACAGCGGAACCGGTGATTCCGCGGGGCTATATGCTATACTATAGGTTTCACTATTGTGGCTAAGCACAAAAGGGTGATCTGCATGGAAACGCGAGAGAGACCGCACACCAAAGGGGCTGAGAAATTCAGTTTCATCTAACATCCGGTACAGAATTCTTTTCATCCGGTGTCCGCGCAGCAGCGAGAGCAGATGCATTTCATTCTGTCCTTTTTCCTTCCACCTCGAAATAAGGCTGGAGAGTACCGGCCTGTTCTTCAGAAACCAGTTAAGCCGCCTGGTGAAGTTAGGCTGATTTTGGAGAATGTCATCATGCAAGATCTCCACGACAAACAATGGTATCAGGCCCACCAGTGATCGAATCCGCAACTTGATTTCTTTTCCGTCCTGCATTTTTAATTCATCATAATAAAATGAATCCTCTTCATCCCACAGTCCGGCGTCTTCCTCACCCATAATGGCCATAGCTCCCGCGATATACATAAAATGCTCAAAAAACTTGGTAGCCATGTCCTGATATACAGGGTTGGTCTCTGCCAGCTCGAGCGCTATCCGCATAAGGTTTAAGCAATAGGCAGCCATCCAGCTGGTTCCATCTGATTGCTCCAGTTTGGCGCCTCCCGGCAGCATTTCGTTGCGATTAAACAACCCGATGTTGTCCATGCCGAGGAATCCACCCTCAAAAATATTATTACCGGTAGAATCCTTGCGATTCACCCACCAGGTGAAATTGATCAGCAACTTATGAAAAACCGTTTCAAGAAACGCTGTATCACCCTTACCGCCATTCACTTCCTTGTCCTTAAGATAAACATTATAGGTGGCCCAGGCGTGTACGGGCGGATTAGCATCATCAAAGGCCCATTCATAAGCCGGCATCTCCCCGTTGGGATGAATATACCATTCATGGGTAAGTAGCAATAATTGCTTCTTGGCGAAGTCCAGGTCTATCATGGCAAAAGTAACGCAGTGGAAGGCCAGGTCCCAGGTGGCATACCAGGGATATTCCCATTTATCCGGCATGGAAATTACATCTGCATTATTTAAATGCTTCCATTCCCTGTTTCTGCCCGAGAGCCTGCTGACCGGCGGGGGCGGCATGGCAGGATCGCCCTTTAACCACTCTCCCACATCATAATAATAAAACTGCTTATTCCACAACATACCCGCAAAGGCCTGCCGTTGCACATTTTTTTCATCATCATCCATCAGACCTTTTTGAATATCCGCATAAAAGCTATCCGCTTCATCTATCCGTTTTTGAAATACTTCATTAAAATCGCCGAATGCATCGTTAAAATGCCTCGTCGTCAGACGCAAGCGAAGTATCTGTGTTTCGTTTGCTTTCAAATCAACTTTTTGGAAAACTGCCACTTTCGTGCCTTGCCTGCCACTGTTTACGGTGGGAGTTTGATGAACGACAAAGTCGTTGATGCCATCTTTGTAATATGCATTCATTTCTCCGGTTCCATAGAGCCTGCGGGTATTGGTCTCGTTTTCACAAAAAAGCAGTTCCTCTTCTTTTTCGGTATAAAGGCGGAATAATTTCAACCGGGGATGCGTTGCTTCAATAGTCTCTTTATTATTAACAATAATAACCGGCTTCTCATCATGGTAACCCCAGGACCAGGTATTGCGAAACCACAAAGTAGGCAGAACGACCAGGGAAGCAGGTAGCGAAGAACGGTTGCAAAGGGTTAATTTAATTAGGATATCATCCGTTTCCGCCTTTGCGTATTCTATAAAAATATCGAAATAGTTGTCCTCATCAAAAACACCGGTATCTATGATTTCATATTCCGGATCCAGGCGGCCTCTTCTCTTGTTTTCGTCTATCAACTGCCCGTATGGGAAAACCGATTGAGGATACTTGTACAGCATCTTCATGTAAGAATGGGTAGGCGTAGAGTCGAGATAATAGTAAAGCTCCTTCACGTCCTCCCCATGATTCCCTTCATAATTGGTTAGTCCAAAAAACCGTTCCTTGATAATGGGATCGTTCCCATTCCAGAAAGCGGGAGCAAAACACAATATCTGCTTATCATCGCATATACCTCCTATTCCTTCTTCCCCCCAACGCCAGGCCTTACTCCGCGCCATATCGTGTGTGGTATAGAGCCAGGCCTCGCCGTCTGCACTATAATCTTCTCTTACTGTTCCCCACTGACGACATGATAGATAGGGTCCCCAGGTCTTCCAGCCACTTAATTTTAATCTTTTCTGTTCTTCATTCATAGTATTGTTTACCATTCAATCGGTACTTTATTTTGAGTCGGGGAAGTTATTCTATGATTATAGTAGATAACTTAGGCGCTCCTGGCAAAGTTAACCCAGTGAAAAGAATTATCTCGCTGGGCAACGGAGCTATTTTATATCATAAAAAACGATAACCGTCCATGAAAAGACGCTCGGGAAGAGTTCCATTTATTGACAATATCCTCAACGGAATCGGACAAATTATGCTCCAGGAAAACCGCTGGACAGGTGTTTTATTATTAACCGGTATTTGTATCGGAAACCTTAAATGTGGAATCGGTGTCTTATTGGCAACCACTGCCGGTACTTTAACCGCCAGACTCCTGCAATTTAATCCGAAAGAAATCCAGGCGGGCTTATACGGATTCAGTGCTGGTCTTGTGGGCGCGGTACTCCTTTTTCTGTTTCCCGAAAAAGAGATGATCTGGTTTTGGGTTGTCATTGGCGCTATTTCTGCCAGCTTATTACAACATTTTTTTATTCGGAAAAATATCCGGGCCTACACGTTCCCCTTCGTGGCCGTGTCGTGGTTACTCATCTTTTTTCTCAGGAATTACTATACACGAACCGAAGCTACTGAACCCGTTGTCTTCGAATATGCAACTACGCTGTCTCAACTGTCTTTAACAGGAATAAAAGGTTTTGCCCAGGTAATTTTCCAAAGCAGCGTCCTGTCCGGCCTGCTATTTTTTATAGCGGTGCTCATTAATAATCCCCTCGCCGCCGGCTTTGGCTTGTTCGGCTCCATAGCCGGCACCTTAATCGGCCGGTTAACGGGTCAACCCGCGGATCAGATTTATATAGGGCTGTACGGTTTCAACTGCGTCTTAAGTTGTATTGTGATTGCAGGCTTCCCAAGATCAGAACGCTGGTTGATAATACCCGGCATATTCCTTACGGTATTCATTCAGATTTTATTGAGTAACCTAAGCGTGTTCAACGTTCTGGGAGGTGTTCTTACTTTTCCGTTTGTGGGAGCCGTGTGGATTATCGGATACCTGCGAAAAACCAGGCTAAGATTACGGTTATAAATCGCAGGGGTATTTGAGGATCAAAAGATATAAAAGTTACCTATATTTATAAGCTGATAGAACCCTGTGTTTGTAAACCCGAATTTTTATGCGCTCAGAGCAGTTTAGTTCACTTTCTCGTTTTTCCTTTTTTCGCTATTGTTTGCTGATAACTGTCCTGGCTATTAGTTGCCAGGCTCCCGAACAAAATAATACAGAGAATGGCGCTTTATCAGATGCCGAAAAGCACCTTCCTGAAAATGCGACGAGGGGCTTGACGGTTGCCGACGATCTGCAAATCACCCTGTTTGCGCACGAACCGATGTTGGTTAATCCCACAAATATTGATATTGATGCAAAAGGAAGGGTTTGGGTTTGTGAAGGATATAATTATCGCTATTCACTTAACCCGGGGAACCCGTACGCTAAAGAAGGCGACCGGATAGTGATTCTGGAAGACACAGACGGAGACAGTGTTGCCGATAAACAAAAGGTCTTTTACCAGGGAGAAGATATCAACTCGGCATTAGGAATTGCGGTGCTTGGAAACAAGGTGATCGTTTCGAGAAGTCCCAATGTGTTGGTTTTTATAGATGATAACAATGATGATATCGCAGACAGAAGAGATACGCTTTTCACGGGGATAAGCGGCGAAGACAACGACCATGGCGTACATGCATTCAATTTCGGGCCGGATGGCAAGCTGTACTTTAATTTCGGTAATGCGAGCAAACAACTGAAAGACAAATATGGTAATCCGGTTAAAGATATTTGGGGAATAGAAATTAATGACAAAGCCACTCCGTGGAGACAAGGCATGGTATTCCGCTGCGACGCGGACGGCAAGAACATAGAAGTGTTAGGAAATAACTTCCGCAATCCTTATGAAGTGGCGGTAGACTCTTACGGAACCGTGTGGCAATCTGATAACGACGACGACGGCAACCGGGGAGTGCGTATCAATTATGTGATGCAACACGGCAACTTCGGATACCGGGACGAAATCACGGGAGCCTCCTGGCCGGAAAGAAGAGTTAATTTGGAAGATTCTATTCCGATGAGACACTGGCACCTGAACGACCCGGGCGTAGTTCCAAACCTGTTACAAACGGGCGCGGGTTCGCCCACCGGCATTTTAGTTTACGAAGGAAACCTGTTACCCGAAAGGTTTAGAAATCAATTGATCCATAGCGACGCCGGACCAAATATCGTTCGTTCTTATGTCATCAGCGCTGATGGAGCGGGTTATACCGCAAAGGTCAATGATATCATTGCCGGTACCGGCGACAACTGGTTCCGGCCTTCAGACGTTTGTATCGCACCGGATGGATCGCTTTTTATATCAGACTGGTATGACCCTGGTGTGGGCGGCCACCTGGTTAAGGATTTTGCGAAGGGAAGAATCTACAGAGTCACCACTAAGGGTCAGAGAGGTTATAAGATACCTCCTCAGAATTTTGAGCATCCTGCCGGAGCCGTGAAAGCGCTCGAAAGTCCAAACCTCGCTACCCGTTACCTCGCTTACCAGAAATTGAACGGAATGGGGGAAACGGCTATTGCCGATTTAGAGAAACTCTACACTTCCGAAAATCCGAGGTTTAAAGCCCGGGCACTATGGCTACTCAGTGGTATTCCTTCACACGGAGAAAAATATATTCAGCAAGGTCTAAAAGACAACAACCCCGATATCCGCATCGCCGCTTTACGGGCCGCCTTACAAATGAAGGCTGATACCGCCGGTATTGTAGAAAGTCTAATCCGGGACGATAATGTTCAGGTAAGGCGGGAAGCTATTCTGGCTCTTTACCGCAATCAATCCCCCGCAGCAGCTTCTTTATGGGCACAACTGGCTACGCAATACGATGGAAAGGATCGTTGGTATCTGGAAGCCCTGGGCATTGCGGCAGAAGGCCAATGGGATCGTTATTTTGATGCCTGGCTTCATCAGGTAAACGACAATTGGAACACGCCTGCCGGCAGAGATATCGTGTGGCGTTCCAGGGCCTCGGCCGCTCTGCCGCTATTGGCAAAGATCATCAGTGATCCGGCCACCGACGCACAACGGGAATTAAAATATTTCCGAGCCTTCGACTTCCATACGGGTAGGGAAAAAAACAAAACACTATTGTCATTGCTGAATGGCAAGCATCCCCAACAGGACTTTATAGATGCATTGATCCTTCTGCAACTGGATGAGTCCACTCCGCGAACTGCATCTCTGAAAACTGCCATAGAAAAAGGACTGAAAAGCGTAGCGCGAACGCCTTATTACCTGGATCTCGTCAAAAAATATAACCTGAAGGACAAAAACGGAGAGTTGCTGAGACTAACGGAAAACGCCCCTACGGAGGAGATGAAGGTTTCAGCCATGCGACTGCTTATAGGACAGGGAGGAAGTAACCTCATTGAACAAAAATTAGTTCGGAATAAGAATAACCCGGAATCCCTGATTGAACTTTTAGCCAAAACGGGAAATGATGAATCACGGAAAATCTTAAACAAATTTCTGGTAGATACAAAACAGCCATTCAAGTTCAGGGTGCTTGCGCTGGAGGCCGCTGCAAGAGGAAGGGCGGGAGAAAACAACCTGCTCCAAATTATAAAGGAAAAGAAATTGCCTGAAGACCTGACTCAGAGTGCTGCACATATTTTTTCTAAATCAACCCGTGCCGACCTCAGGGACGAAGCGGCTAAATACCTGAATATTGAAATCCATACTCACCAGCTTCCTCCGCTTGAAGAAATCATGGTGATGCGCGGCAACACCGACTCCGGTTTAGTAGCCTTTACCACCTACTGTGGTTCCTGCCACCAGGTCAAAGGCCAGGGAATTGCCTTTGGCCCGGATCTATCGGAAATCGGTTCTAAGCTATCCAAAGAAGCGCTCTTCTCTTCTATTTTAGAACCATCGGCGGGGATCAGTTTTGGATTCGAAGGATATGTATTTACCCTAAAAACCGGGGCTACCGTTTCAGGTTATATTACGAGCCAGACAAACGATGAAATCAGTATCCGGATGATCGGGGGCATTGTTGAAAAATTCAGGAAGTCGGATATTGTTTCCAAAACTCCATATAAAGAATCGCTTATGCCGGCGGGTTTGGGAGAAGCGATGGGCGCTCAAAGTTTGGCCGACATTGTCGCCTATCTGGAAACGCTGAAAAGAGAATAGAATTTCTTATTATTTTTTTATCCTGTATTGAACGCTAATTCGGTTTTTTCTCACTTCGCTGGAATGTCTCGTACGTATAGGCCTGTGCCAGACCGGGAAGAAAGGCCAGTTCTCGCTGACTAACCCTCTTCCATTTCGCAATCTATATTAATTTTATTGCGAATTTTTAAAAAAATTCTTTACCCCGGAAATACGTCACGGCTCAAGAAGAGCGTTTATAAGCCGGATAGATTAGAGCAAATTGGCCCATTGAATCACGTTAAACCCATACTTTGCTCGCTAACCTGAATCTTTTAAACCAATTTCATGAAAACCTTTTTGGTAACTGTTATCGCTTTATGTCTAGTTTTTATATCCATCAATTGTAAGAAAAGCAATTCGCAACTTAACTCCGATAATGCAGATAATTCGGAATGTAATTCTCCATCATACAACGTCAAATTTTTACAAATAAGCGGGCCAAGCACCTATTCTCAAGTAAAAAGTATATTTGGTGTCGAAGGAAATAATTTCAGAAATGATTTTAATGGAGAGGACACGATCAAATATTACAAATGGTCTCCGTGTTCAAGTAATGGTATTTACTTTATTGAGTGCTGGTTTATGAATAGTAAACTTATTTTATCTCGTAAAACAATAAACGATAACTCGTGTAGTAACAATATCTCATCTCAGTCTTTTTCAGAGCTTGTAAATGGTATGAGCTATGATCAAGTAAAATCCATCCTTAAAGATGGTGGCGATAACTTTAGAAATGATTTCGATTATCCAAGCACGAACGTCAAAACAAAATATTACGCTTTTATAACTGTTCTGACAAATCAAAATATATAGAAGTGTGGTTTTTCACTGGTGCTGGTGCGATCCTGATAACCAAGAATTTTTAGGACTTACTATACGCAGTCACATCCTGGCGCAGGTTTAGTAGCATTGCCTTGTGCTTAGCCAGACCTGTGCCTTGCTTTCACCCGTCTTAATTTCTTAAACACGCATTGCATAAATAGCAGATCTATTATTATAACTAAACAAGTAATGCTTAGGCAGCAGGTCAGCCAACGCACAACACCATCGCCTCAGA
>JACFNM010000183.1 GCA_019454915.1 Chitinophagaceae bacterium | reverse complement strand
ATTTAATCATATTGGTTGCCAAATCCACTATCTTAACCGGTTCTCCCATATCAAAAACAAATATCTCACCCCCATGTCCCATCGTACCGGCCTCTAATACCAGTTGCACCGCCTCGGGGATGGTCATAAAATACCTCGTGATCTCCGGATGGGTAACAGTAATGGGGCCACCATGTTGTATTTGCGCCCGGAATCTGGGAATTACGGAACCGTTAGACCCCAGCACATTACCAAAACGGGTGGTGATGAATTTAGTCTTAATGTTGGCAGATACGGTGATTGATTCATCGTCATCGTCCTGGATCAACCTGGACAGAAATTCAGCCGCAGGCGGATTATTAGACGCATTATTCAGCGACTGCACATAAGTTTCCGCTATTCGCTTGGTAGCCCCCATGATGTTCGTTGGATTCACCGCCTTATCGGTAGAAATCATCACAAATTTTTCCACGCCGAAGCATACCGATAAATCTGCCATATTTCGGGTTCCCATCACATTGGTAAGCACGGCTTCCTCGGGATGCTTTTCCATCATAGGCACGTGCTTATAAGCAGCAGCATGAAACACCACATGCGGATGATACTGTTTAAAAGGTATCAGCATCCTTCTCAGATTTCTGATACTGGCAATAAAGGTCTTAATTTTAACCGACGGATACTTTTCCTCTAATTCCAACTGTAACTCATGCAGAGGAGATTCGGCCTGGTCACAAAGGATAACCAACTCTGGCTGAAAGGATAATACCTGTCTTACTATTTCGGAGCCAATAGAACCTGCCGCACCAGTGACCAAAATCCGCTTACCATTTAATTCTTCGGAAACCAACTGATTATTCATCTGAATCGGCTTACGGGGAAGTAAATCTTCAATCTTAAGATCCTGCATCTGACCCAGGCTCAATTTTCCGCTTACCCACTGTTCAGAAGGAGGTACGGTCTGCACTTTGATTCCCAAATTCAGACAACAATCAATAATCGCCCTGAATTCTGACTTCCCGGATTGTCCGTTCGGCAGTATTAATTTATCTATCGTAAACTTCTTATGTAATTCCGGCAATTCCCGGGTATGATAAACCTTCTTCTGTTCAATCATACTATTTATCTTCTTCCCTCCTGACTGGACAAAACCGGCTACAACAAAATTATGGCTATCGTCAGCTTCAATAGCCCGCTTTATGAGGATGGCATGATCATCGGAACCATAGATAAGCACTCTCTTCACATCCGCTGTGGCAAAACCTTTCGCAAGCAGATAAACTTCTTTAATAGTAGTTCGAAAAAGAATCAATAATGACGAACTGATAAAAAAGTTTAAAACCAGCAGCGTAGGCATATCCATAGACGGAATATGATAAATGCGCGTTGCAATCCCTTCAGAGACAAAAGGATAGAGAATACTCACCACCAAAACGGCTGAAAATATCCTGAACATATCCTTTGTGTTGGAATAACGGATCAACCCGGTATAAATACGCGTAAAATAAAACACCATGAGACTCAATGCACTAAACAAGCCCGCATAGATAAAAAAATGACTTCTTACCAACTCGGTAAACTGGAACCGTTCCAATATAAAATAAGACAATACAAAGGACGCGGTCACAATGACTGTATCAGCTATCAGAATAATCCAGCGAGGAACAGTGAAAGGTCTATCGTAAAAAATTTTCATGCTTCAGTACAGTATTACACTTTTGAATAAAATCTTCAAGTGGTTTTAGACAACAATACTGGATTAGGTTTAATGGAAGATAACTACCCTATTAGTTATTCATCAATAACAGGCAATCTTTTGTGGTAAGACATTAACGATACTGGAAATTTCAATTCAACTAATCCGAAAGATGATTTCGGCGTAGAAAATTGGGGGTGCTGTTGGATAGAGTATCAAACACTACAATTCGTTGCAAAGATGAAAAAAAAAATCGAACTATTCTCTATTTTCTATCCTTTTTATCTCTTGTCAATTTTACTTTCCATATTTAGCTTTACCCTCAAACATTTATTAGCGGACATACTCCAACAGATCACTTGCTCTTGTTAACATAAAGTATTGATTATCTTCTCTCTTAAATTTTTCAATTACTGTATAGAAACAAGATCCATCCAAATTGTTACCCCCGCAAGACCCAAAAAACAAAACTATTTATTAAACTTATCCTGCCACTCCAACATACCACCTGTGAGGTTCCAGGTATTGGTAAATCCGATTGAATCGAGAATCTGGCAGGCCTGTCCGCTACGGTTTCCGCTCCTGCAATAACAAATCACTTCTTTATCTTTCAGGGATTCAATTTCCTCTATCTGCATATTGCGGATTTGCCCCAATGGCAATAACTTTCCGCCAATATTAAATGCTTCATTTTCGGATGGCTCCCGCACGTCCACTAAATGTAGCTTTTCCCCTGCATCTAATCTCGCCTTTAATTCTTCTACGGTTATTGTACGCATATTTGTCTGATTCTTTTAAACCCTATTAATATTCGTTCGATGTCGGCGGAGGGTTGGGTGATGTCTCCTGAAGACCTTCGGAATTCCTGACCGGTTTATTTTCAGTCACCCATAAGTCTATCATTTGTCCCCTGCGTATTTGATTAGGCTCCCCCCGGCTATTCAACCTTTCCGGCTGCTGCCGGAATACAAAGGACGAATTTAAATCCGCGATAGCCCCGTCTTTTACAATACTGCCCGGCATAATACCATTAGCCTCTAATAACGTGAGGGCTTCTTCATAATTCATACCAAACAAGTCCGGAACAGACATTTCAACACTTCCCAACCCTGCGCCCAAAATCAGGCTGATGCTGGAGCCCATTGTCAACTTCGTACCGGGTTTGATTACTTTTCTATCCCAGAGTTGCTCCAGTACCGCGTTTTTGGCAATATCAGCCCGGTAAGACGTATCTCCCAGCTTCAAACCCCTGCTTCTCAATTCCAGCTCAGCATTTCGAAAACTCATTCCGACGAGGTTAGGCATCTCAATTTCGGGTGGAACCGCACGATTAATCGTTAAATACACAATCCGGTTCACCTTCACTGAAGCATCCGGTTCGGGAAACTGTTTGACAACGGCAAGTGGGGCGATGGTATCGTAATACACCGAATCCTGAATCCATACCTCAAACCCTTCATCATTTAATAAAGCAGTCGCCTCATGTATATTCTTATTGCCCACGTCCGGTACTTTCAGGTAAGAGCCGTGACGGGTGAAAAACCGTAATGACTGAAAGAAAATAATAATCAGCAGCGATAGTACTCCCAGGGCTGCTAACATATTCATCCACAATGGACCTCGTATGATTCTTTTAAACATAGTTGCTCTTTAAAACCATGGTTCAGAGCCCCATCCCGTTCTCTGATAAACTCAAACGGCTTCCTTGCCGGAGAGGGCCTCATCCACAAGCATAGAATAAAATGTTTTCAAGTCCCAATTTATTGCCCTGACCTGCTGGGGAATAATACTATGCTCACTCTGACCAGGTATAGAATTAATTTCCAGTAAATACGGTGACTGATCCGCGCTATTATAGATAAAATCCATCCGCACAACTCCGCGGCAGTTAAACAGCTTATAGATTCTTTGCGCATCTCTTCTTATTTGTTCGGCCATCTGTTCGGAAATATCCGCGGGAGTCACCTCCGTAGCCAGTCCGCTGGTATACTTCGCTTCATAATCAAAAAACGCCTTTGATGTAGACACTTCGGTGATAGACAATACGCTTACCTTCCCCGCCGCCTTAAAAACACCTACCGTGAATTCCCGCCCTTCAACGAATTCTTCCACCAACACCTGATCGTCTTCTCTAAAAGCTTTTTCTAATGCTGCGGGCAGATCCCCTTCCGTGGTTACTTTACTCATGCCGATACTGGAGCCCCCGTTATTGGGCTTAACAAACACGGGAAGTTTCAACTGAGCAAGAATCTCAACCGGCGTCAACGGATTTTGCCTAAACAGGTGGACTGATTTAGCCACTTTAATGCCGGAAAAAGCCGCAACGGCCACTGTATATCGCTTATTAAACGTAAGCGCAGAAGTAGCAGTGTCACAGGAGGTGTAAGGAAGTCCTAATAAATCAAAATACCCCTGCAATTTCCCATCTTCCCCCGGTGAGCCATGAATACCGATAAAAACCGCATCAAATTTTACGACTTGTCCATTCAACGGAATCGTAAAATCCTTTCTGTCCACCCGTATCTTAAGGTCACCATCAACATAAAACCACCCGGCAGGCGTAATATCAATCTTATAAACATTATATTTTTCCCTGTCCAGGTTCTCCTCAATCGTAACCGCACTTTTATAAGATATAACCGCTTCGCCGGAGTATCCTCCGGTTACCAAAGCAATATTGGGTTTCATCTGCTTGTATTCAATTTATTGCAAATAAAACGATTTTTAGGATTAAAAGATCAAATAAAAAAGGGGTGAAAGAGCACTTTCATGTCTTCACCCCGAAACGGGAAATATCACCCGCCTGTATCATGATGCAAAGCATCATTAAAAAATTTCCACTCAGTTGATGTCTATCCTTTGTTAAGGCAGAGTGCTAAGGATGCAAACGATCCTTCTTCGCCAGCAATTCTTCAACTGTTTCCTGGTACATCTCATCCGGTACACAGCAATCCACCGGGCATACAGAAGCGCATTGGGGTTCTTCATGAAATCCCTGGCACTCCGTACACTTATCGGGAACAATATAATAGACATCTACGCTGACAGGTGGATTACGCTGATCAACATCCATGATGCTGCCATCCATCATCGTGTAGGTTCCTTTTACCGAAGTTCCGTCTGTAATCGCCCATTCCACGCCGCCTTCATAAATCGCATTATTGGGACACTCGGGTTCGCATGCGCCACAATTGATACATTCCTCTGTTATTTTAATCGCCATATTATTTCAGCATTTTCAGATAATTATTAACAATAGATTTGCAGTTCAAAGATAGTCACACTCAACTGAATAACCATGTTGAATTTACAACAACGAATTCACATAATCAATGAAATCAGGAATTATATTGACAATCCGAATTCCTCCTGGGAAGATGCTAAACGGCTCGCTTTCGAAAATAATGCCTGGTTTATACCCGAATTCATTGACAACGCCGTCGACAATATTTCCCGGTACTTCCTCCGTCAACCTGACTTAAACAACTGGATTCAGCGATATGCCATACCCGAAGAGAATCTTCATCCCCTGCATATTGGAATAACGATGGCCGGAAACATACCGCTAACCGGCTTTCATGATTTTTTATGCTGCTTTCTAACCGGCAACCGGCAAACCATTAAGTTGTCTTCAAAAGACAATATACTTTTAAGGCACCTCGCCAACACGATGATTGCCCTCGACGAAAAGGTTGCCGACTATATCCATTTTTCCGACAGCTTAAAAGGCTGCGATGCCTATATTGCCACGGGCTCGAATAATACAGCAAGATATTTTGAATATTACTTTAGAAAGTATCCTCATATCATCCGAAAAAACCGGACGTCCATTGCCATCGTTAAAGGGAATGAAACGGCTACAGATCTTGAAAAGCTGACCGATGATGTATGCCTTTATTTTGGATTGGGCTGCAGAAACGTCACAAAAATTTACGTCCCGGAAAAATACGATTTTTCAGCTCTTTTAGATGCTTTCAGGAAATATGATTTTCTGATGGACCACCATAAATACAAGCACAACTACGACTATCAACTTACGCTTCACATACTAAATCAAAAATACTATATGACAAACGGCTCAACCCTCCTGACGGAAGCGCCTGCAGTTTTTTCACCCATCAGCGTCTTACATTATGAATACTATTCAACGCCGGAGAAGATTTATGAAACGTTCAACCCTGAAGAGATTCAAAGCATCATCGGAAGTGAAACCACCCCTATGGGCGCCGCCCAATCTCCCCGAATTGATGATTACGCAGACGGAATTGATACCCTGTCATTTTTGCAGGAACTAAACACCAAACCCGCTTAGGAAAGCTTTCTTGAACAACGGCTATTCCTTAACATTTTAATTACGTAATCCTTTGTAAATTTACACCGTGGCATTATAGCCGAATCCATGACCTGCTATTCCAAAAGCTTTCAGGACGAAATGTCATTCAATTACATAACATATTGAAATTTCAGGGGGTAAGGCATAGCATTTGTGGAAAAACAGATAAGTATTTCCGAAATAAATTTTGAAAAACTCACGTTCAGATGAAACTCAAACAAATTGTAGCTACCGTACTGATAAGCGCACTTACTGCCAGCGGAGTAATGTATGCTTATAATCATTTTTTTAACAAACGGCAGACCGTTGTCCTGCAGGACGGTGTAAAAATTCCGGCTAACTATGCAGGGTTGTTCAACGGCAATACTATTCCCGGGCCGGTTGACTTCGAGCAGCCAGCCAGGGTAGCGGTACCCACGGTAGTACATATCACCACGGTTATCGGGAAAGAAGAAGCCAGTAATAACCTGCCACGGAGAGGAAATCCCTTTCGCGGGCTGGTTCCCGACGACTTTTTTGATGATTTTTTTGGCAATGGACCCAACCTCCGCAGCATCCCTCAACGGGCTTCGGGCTCCGGCGTCATTATCAGCCAGGATGGCTATATCATTACCAACAACCACGTTATTGACGGCGCCAGCGAGATCAAGGTAAGTTTGAATGATAAAACGAATTACACGGCAAAATTGGTGGGCGCCGACGTCAGCAGTGATTTGGCCGTGCTGAAAATAGAAGCGAAAAAACTACCCTTTCTCTTATATGGCAACTCCGATAACGTAAAAATTGGACAATGGGTACTCGCCATCGGTTATCCTTTAAATTTAGAAACAACAGTAACAGCGGGTATCATTAGTGCAAAAGGACGGACACTGGGATTAAACGCCAGAAAAAGTCAGACGCCGATAGAATATTTCCTGCAAACCGATGCTGCCGTAAATCAGGGAAACAGTGGCGGAGCACTGGTAAACACTAATGGTGAACTGATTGGCATAAATTCCGCTATTGCCTCGCCCACCGGTTCTTACGCAGGATATTCATACGCCATCCCGGTTAATATCGTAAAGAAGATTGTCAATGATTTGATAGAATATGGTACGGTTCAAAGGGCCTATCTCGGGATTTCCTACCTGCCAGACGAAGCTCCCGATTCCGAAAAGGAGAAGTTAGGTTATAAGGCAGGACAAGGTGTTTATGTAAGAGATGTAGCCAAGGATGGCGCTGCTGCCAGTGCGGGAATCAAATCGGGAGATTATATTACTAAAATCAATGGTGAAACAATCCGTTCGGGCAATGAAATGGTGGAAAAAGTTGCCAGACAACGACCGGGCGACAAAGTTTCCATTTCCTACCTGAGGAATGGAAAAGAAACCACCACGAATCTTACCCTGAAAAACAAGTCGGGTACTTATGATATCGTGAAAACCTCCGCTTTAGACGATCTGGGCGTTGACTTTTCCGTACTCGATAAGAAAAAAGCCGCCGAATACGGGCAAAAGGGAGGAATCATCGTCAAGAAAATCAACCAGGGAGGACTGATTGACGCACAAACAAGAATGCGAGACGGCTTTGTGATTCTGAGGGTCAACGATCAGCCGGTGACGTCCATAGATGAGCTTTCTGATGCCGTAGGTAAGGCCGGCGATAATATTAAATTGGACGGTTTCTACCCGGGTTTTGAAGGCTTATATACGTATTACATTAATAAAGAAATGAAATAAGAACAATAATTACTTAATTTCATGCTAAGAACCGTTCCCCCATAAGCCGGAGAACGGTTTTTTTATCAGGTATTCTATAAATGAATTTTAGTATTGGCGCATTATCCAATGCCGGTAAAAACATTCCTCAATGGCTATTAGTTCTCTGATGGACGAAGCAGAATGTTCCTGTTCGCATCCGGCTTGCGTTAATGCATTCATAATTCAATATTGATGAAACAAAACCTTCTGCAAAAGGAGAGTAAAAAATCTTTTCTACAAGGTCTGTCTCTCCGTCAGCGCATACCCATTCTTATCTTCCTCCTCCTGGGAAGCGTTATTACTATCTTTAGCTTTATTTCCTATCTCGGTTTTAGAAATCTTGAGTTGAATTCCGGCAGAATTCGTTTGATTAGCCTCGTCACACACGCAAGTTCCATGATAGAAGAATCCGTCAAAGACGCCGGTGTTACCACCTTGTCATCCATCCTGCCGGAAACCTTTCAATATTATTTAA
>JACFNM010000771.1 GCA_019454915.1 Chitinophagaceae bacterium | reverse complement strand
CCACCACCACTTCTATATCGTGGATTTTATATCTGTCTACCTGCATCTTGGCCACTAAGTCTTTTATCTCTCCGTCCACTCTCACTTTCAGAAATCCTTTCTTACGGATGTCCTCAAACAGTTCCCGGTAATGCCCTTTTCTTCCACGAACCAACGGAGCAAGTATGGATATTCGCTCTCCATTGAAGCGCTCAAAAATATTGTTTACAATTTCTTCCTCACTCCACTTTACCATCCTTTTACCCGTATTGTAGGAATAGGCCTCTCCGGCGCGTGCAAATAACAGTCTCAAAAAATCATATACTTCCGTAATAGTGCCTACTGTGGATCTGGGATTCTTATTGGTTGTTTTTTGTTCGATGGAGATAACCGGTGAAAGCCCGGTGATCTTATCCACGTCCGGTCTTTCCATATCACCGATAAACTGACGCGCATAAGCCCCAAAAGTCTCCATATATCGCCGCTGACCTTCAGCGTATATTGTATCAAATGCGAGCGAGGATTTTCCACTGCCGCTTATACCGGTAATCACCACTAACTGGTTTTTGGGAATGCGGGTATCTATATTTTTTAAATTGTGTACCCTGGCACCGTACACCCCGATATAAGCATGATCAACCTCCGGCTTGTCCGGAACTGAGTCCACTTCTTCCTTAGTAATTATCATAATGAAAGACGGCGAAGATACTAAAAAAAGTAGCAAATACACAAGGTGAGAAAAACAAAAGCTGCCCTTAAAATCCGGAATTATCCATCCGAAGTCTGACCGCTCTCCTTCCCCCATTTTCAAACCAGCCTGCCGGCTGGCAGGTCTTCAAATTTTCATATTACCACATTTCCCACATTCTCACACTAATCACGGTTTCGCGTAATGGCGCAAAGGCGCAAAAGACAACATCCCCCAATCTCTATCCTGTTCTCCTATTTCGCTGCGGACCTTCCATTCGCTGGTGTTGACCGCTTGCATTTTCAAACCAGCCTGCCGGCTGGCAGGTTTCCAAATTTCCACACTCTCACATTCTCACATTTCTCACACTCTCACATCCCCTCCAT